>NZ_JARAWX010000084.1:0-633 GCF_033793585.1 Streptomyces sp. MI02-7b
ACGCGCCAAGATCCGCAGCGAACGCCAACAACGCTGGGGCCGCCCACGACCCAAAGCCGCCTAACCAACCCCGGCAACGTTCGTGGTCAACGCACTAGCCGCTCGGCCACCGTGGTCATGTTGTGGGCGAGGACGCTGGCGACCGCGACCGGGACCACGTTCAGCCCGCGGGTCAGGAGTTCGCCTCGGTCCGCGTCGCAAGGGCCTTGAAGGCCTTGGTGTTCCTGATGTCTGCCACGGCGACCAGCGTAGAGCCTGAGTGGCGCTGGACAGACTTCGCGTTGTGCGGGATCGCCGTCATGCGGCAGCAAGGACGTCGGCGTGGCTCGGTAACGGGACGAGAGGCACACGGGGCCTGCACAGCGGGCAGAGCTCGACACTCGGACGTCCCGCAGCGGCAACCGCTTCGACCGCGGGGAGTGCCTCTCCGCCGTCGATCCAGCACTCGCTCCTGTGTAGAACCTCGCGCTTCGGCTGGTTGACCGCGGTGGGAAGGGGCTGGAGCCGCCAGCTGTCACCGGGCCCCGACGCCTGGATGATCGATTCCAAGGGTTCGGCCACGAGATAAGGCGAGGGTGTCCACTCTCAGTGTGTGACGACCGAGATAGACACCCTCGCGACTGCACTCTACGT
>NZ_JARAWX010000030.1:0-105093 GCF_033793585.1 Streptomyces sp. MI02-7b
GGCCAGCACGGCGCCCGCGGCCCCCACCGCCCCGGCCCCGGCCCCCGCCCGGCCCACGCACCACCGCGCCGCCGCCCCGGCGCACCGGACGCACACGGCGCCCGCCCCGGCACGCTCCGCCACCCCGCCGGCCCCGCACCGCACGACCTCCGGCACCCCGGCCCACGCGCCTGCCGCCGGCCGCGTCGACCAGTCCATCCAGCACGGCGCGGAGGGCGGCGGGAAGTCGGTCGCGCTGACCTTCGACGACGGACCGGACCCGACGTGGACCCCGAAGGTGCTCCAGGTGCTCGCGGCGCACCACGCCAAGGCCACCTTCTGCGAGATCGGCCCCAACGCCACGGCCCACCCGGACCTCGTCAAGAAGATCACCGCCGCCGGTCACCGGCTCTGCGACCACTCCGTCCACCACGACGAGGCCCAGAGCGGCAAGTCCGCCGACTACAACCGCCACGAGATCGTCGACGCGCAGCAGGAGATATCGCGCGCCGCCGGTCCCGGCGACCCGGTCTGGTACTACCGCGCCCCGGGCGGCGACTTCTCGCCCGCCATCCGCGCGATAGCCGCCGGCCACGGCCTGCGCCCGCTCGGCTGGACCGTGGACTCCGAGGACTGGCGCCGTCCCGGTGTCGACTCCATCCTCAAGAACGTGAACACCGAGCTCCGGCCCGGCGGGATCATCCTCATGCACGACGGCGGCGGCGACCGGTCGCAGACCGTCCAGGCCCTGGGGACCCTGCTCGACCGCCTCGACGCGGCCGGCTACACCTACACCTTCCCCGGCCGCTGAATCGCGCGGGCGGCCCGCCCGTCGCACCATGAGCACATGGCTACCGGGAGCGCCATCGACGCCGGGACCGTGGTGAACCTGCGGGACCTCGGCGGGATCCCGCTGTCCGGCGCGGGCCCGGGACGGGTGGTGCGCCCCGGGGTGGTGCTGCGCTCCGGCCCGCTCGACCGCTACGACGCCGGCGCCGACCCGGACGTCGCGGGGCTCGGCATCCGTACGGTGGTCGACCTGCGCACCCACGAGGAGCGGGCCGGCGCCCCCGACGTCCTCCCCGAGGGCGCGCGGCTGTTCGTCGCCGACGTCCTGGGCGACCGCCCCGACCTGCCGGCCGCACGGCTGCCCGCCCTGCTCGGCGACCCGGCGGGGGCGCGCCGGGAGCTCGGCGGAGGCCGGGCCGAGGAGCTGATGACGCGGGCGTACGAGCGGATGGTGCGGTCCCCGCGGGCGTGCTCCGCGTTCTGCGCCCTGCTGGAGACCGCGGCGGACCCGGCGGCGCGCCCCGTGCTCTTCCACTGCGCGGCGGGCAAGGACCGCACCGGGTGGGCGAGCACGGTCCTGCTGACCCTGCTGGGCGCGGATCCCGCGGTGGTGGAGCGGGAGTTCCTGTCGGTCAATCCCGCGGTGCGCGAGGCCTTCGGGCCGGAACTGCGCCGTTTCGAGGCGGCCGGCGGCGACCCGGGGATCGCGGACGCGGTCGTCGAGGTGCGCCCGCGCTACCTGGAGGCGGCGCTGCGCACGGTGACGGAGGGCTGGGGCGACGTGCCCGGCTATGTGCGCCACGGCCTGCGACTGCCCGACGCCGCGGTGCAACGGCTCCGGGAGGGACTGGTCGCCCCCGGCTCCCGAGCGTGACAATTCTGCGCACACGGGCTGCGCGGGCGCCCCGGAGACGGTGTAATGACGTCGTGGTCAGCGACGGCGCGAAGGGACGCAGAGTTCGGACGCTGTCGGCCGAGCTCGCGCTCAAGACGCTCCGATCCGGTCCGGAGCACTCCGGACGCCTCAGATCCGTCATGGAACAGGCGCTGGTCTTCACCGGCGCGACGCTGGTCGCCGTCTACCTTCCCGCCGAGGAGGGCGGGCAGCTGCGCCTGGCCGCCTCGGCGGGAGTACCGCGCACGCTGTACGGCCTGCGGGGGCGTTACCCGGCGGACGGGGGCTCCCCCATGGCCGTCGCCGTCCGGCGGAACCGGCCGGTCAGCGCCACCACGGGTGTCCCGGACGCCCCCGGCACCCCGGCGGAGGGCGAGCCGCCGGAAGGGGCGGCCCCGTTCGACGCGCCGCTGATCGCGCTGCCGGTGCGGGCCGGGGAGGACGGCGTGGGATGCCTGGTCGCCGTCACCGACGATCCGGCGGGCTTCGACGTCGAGGACCGGCAGTGCCTGGAGCTCTACGCCGGGGCCGTGGCCTGCCCCGGGCAGGAGTCAGCGACCGACGAGCCGCCCGAGCCGCCCGGGGCGCGGCCCGACCGCGGGGCCCGCGACTTCGACCTCGCCATGGACACCGGGCGGATCCAGGTGGACGACGAGGTCCTGGCACTGTTCGGACTGGCCCCGGCGGACTTCGACGGCCGGGTGGACACCCTGCTGGCGCTGACCGTGCCGGAGGACCTGCCGACCGTCATGTCCGTCGTCGAGGCCGGTCATATGGCGACCGGCGAACGCGAGTTGGAGTTCCGCATCCGCCGGCCCTCCGGTGAACTGCGCTGGCTGCGGCTGCGCGGGCACGTGGTACTCGCCCCGGACGGCCGCCCCGCGCGGCTGGTGGGCACCGTCGGCGACACCTCACGGCTGCGCTCCGGGGTCAACGACGTGGGCCGGATCCAGCAACTGGCGACCGATCTGTCGAACGCCTCGACGGTCCAGGAGGTCAGCCAGGTCGTGGCCACGGCCCTGCGCGGACCGCTCGGCGCCGACCGGATCGCGCTGGCGGAGGTCGAGACCGACCGGCTGGTGGTGACCGTGCTCGACCCCGCGGACCAGGCGGCCTGGCCCGAGGTGTGGCGCAGCGAGTGGCGCACGGAGTGGCCGGACGCGCCGACCCGCTCGATGCCGACGCTGGCGACCGCGCTGCGCGAGGGCAGGATCGCCTTCTGCCCGCCGGGGACGCCGCTGGAACCCGCGCTGTCCGGGGTGGGCCCCGGAGGGCTGGCCGTGCTGCCGCTGCCCGCCGCGGGGCGGGTGGTCGGGTGCTGTCTGATCGGCTGGGACACCCCGCACGAATTCGCCCCCGACGAACGGGCGGTGCTGACCGCGGCCGCCGGTCTCGCGGGCCAGGCGCTGGTCCGGGTACGGGCCTTCGACGCCGAGCACGAACTCGTCGCCACCCTCCAGCGCACCCTGCTCCCCCGCCGGCTGCCCGAACTGCCCGGCGGCATCGCCGTCGCCCGCTATCTGCCGACCACCGGCGGCCTGGAGGTCGGCGGCGACTGGTACGACGTCATCCACCTGCAGGACCACCACGTCGCCCTGGTCATCGGCGACGTGCAGGGGCACAACGCGGGCGCGGCCACGCTCATGGGCCAGATGCGCACGGCGATCCGCGCGTACGCGGTGGAGGGGCACCCTCCCGACGTCGTCGTCTCGCACGCCAACCGGCTGCTCATGGGCATGGAGACCGATCTGTTCGCCACGTGCTGCTACGTGTCCATCGACATGGAGGAGGGCAGCGGCTGGTGTGTCCGCGCCGGTCACCTGCCCCCGGTCCTGCGGCTGCCCGACGGCGGGACGGAGACGGTGGAGGGCGACGGTGGGCCGCCGCTCGGGGTCATCGCGCACGCCGACTTCCCGTTGATCCCGCTGCGCCTGCGCCCGGGCACCGTACTGGCGCTGACCACCGACGGGCTGGTGGAGTCCACCGAGCTCCACTACGACGAGGGCATGCGGCGCCTTTCCACGACGCTGTCCGGCACCGACCCGGGCCACCTGGGCCTGATGGCCGACGCCCTGCTGGACGGCGCCACCCGCGGCGACGACATCGCCCTGCTGCTCATGCGTTACGACGGCATGGCGGTCAAGCCCGTCCGTGAGAGCTGGACGGTGTGGCGGCTGCCCGACGCCGCGTCGCACGCCCGTCGTTTCACCGGCCGGACGCTGCGGTCGTGGGGGCTGCCGGGCGACGAGGTGGACACCGCGCTCCTGGTGGTGTCCGAACTCGTCACCAACGCCCTGGTCCACACCGACGGGCAGGTCCGGCTCGACCTCACCCTCATCGGCGACCGGCTGCGCATCGCGGTCGGTGACGCCTCTCCCCGCACCCCCGTGAAGCCCGCCATCGTCAGCTGGCAGGACACCGGCGGCCGCGGCATCCTCCTCGTCGAGGCGGTGTCCACGGCGTGGGGCACGGTGCCGCTCAGCGGCGGCAAGCAGGTCTGGAGCGAGCTGACGGTGCCGGCGCGACCCGTCTGACCGCCCCTGGTCAGCGGGACCCGCCACCGGCCGGATCGGCCGTCACGGGCGCCACCCCGGGAACGGGCGCCTCGGCGCACTGCCACCCGGAAACGCGGTGCTGCGGGCGCTATGGGCCGGGTGGCCGCGGCAGTTGAGTCAAGACCGCTTCAAAACCGTGACCTGCCGCCCCTCTTCACGACATGCCGACCAGTCGGTATCGTGCGGCCACCCCGGAGCGCCCCCGGGGGCGTACCGGCCCTGCCCGCTGGGAGACCACGTGACGACGTACTTCGGCGACACCCGGCACCATCCGTCCGCGCATGCCCGTCCTGCCGTGCCCGGCTGAACCGGCCGAGCGCCGCGGGCCGTCGCGGTCCGCGGTCCCGGACGCAGCCCGCGCACGACCGAATCCGATTCTGATTCTGGTTCTCGTCCGGTGCTGGTGCTGGTCCCCGTTCGGGTTCCGGTTCCGGTTCCGGAAGGCACCGGCCCCTGTCCCTCTTCTCCCGCCCCGCCGAACTCCCCTAGGAAGGGTGACTGGTGGAAAGCCTCCTGCGGATCGACGACCTCAAAGTCTCCTTCGGTGGTCTGTCCGCGCTCGACGCGGTGTCCTTGTCGGTCCGGCCCGGCGAAGTGCTCGGCGTGATCGGGCCCAACGGCGCCGGCAAGACCACCCTGTTCAACGCCGTCTGCGGCTTCGTGCGCCCCGCCGCCGGCACGCTGTACTGGCAGGACCGCCCGGTGTCCTGGCCGCGCCCGCACCAGCTGGCCCGGCTGGGCATCGCCCGCACGCTCCAAGGGCTCGGCCTGTTCCCCCGGCTGACCGTGCTGGAGAACGTGATGGTGGGCGCCACCCGGCACGCCCGGGCGGGCTTCGCCTCGGCGCTGCTCGGGCTGCCCCGTTCCGACCGTGACGAACGCCTGCTGCGGCACCGCGCCCTGGCGGTACTGCGCGAACTCGGGGCGGAGGACGTCGCCGGCCGGCTGCCCGGCGAACTCCCCTACGGCGTGCAGAAACAGGTGGCGCTGGCCCGCGCGCTGGCCGGGGAGCCGCGCCTGCTGCTGCTCGACGAACCGGCCTCCGGGCTGTCCGAGGCGGAGATGCGCCGGCTCGGCGAGGTGATCGGCGGCCTGCGGGAGCGGATGGCGGTCGTCATCGTCGAGCACCACATGGACCTCGTGATGAGCGTCTGCGACCGGGTCCTGGTCCTGGACTTCGGCCGTGCCATCGCCCAGGGGACGCCCGACGAGGTGCGCGACGACCCGCTCGTCACCGAGGCCTACCTCGGCGACGAGGTCACCGAGGAGACACCGCACGCGACGCGAGAGGAGTCCTCCCGTGCTTGAGATCGACGGCCTCGCCGTCCACTACGGCATGGTCCGGGCCCTGGACGAGGTCTCCCTGACGGTGGACCAGGGCTCCATCACCGCCGTCCTCGGGGCCAACGGCGCCGGGAAGACCACCCTGCTGCGCGCGGTCCACGGGCTGGTCCGGCCGCGCGCCGGGCGGATCGTGCTGGACGGCGCGGACATCACCCGCCTTCCGGTGGAGGACGCCGTCCGCCGCGGACTCGCCCATGTGCCCGAGGGCCGCGGGGTGATCACCGAACTGAGCGTCCACGACAACCTGCGCCTGGGCGGCCTCTGGCGCGGCCGCGCCGAGCGCGGGGCCAGGCTCGGCGAGGGGCTCGACGAGGTGTACGCGCTCTTCCCCGCGCTGGCCGAACGCCGGGCCCGGCCCGCCGAGACGCTCTCCGGCGGCGAACGGCAGATGCTCGCCATCGGGCGCGCCCTGATGACCCGGCCGCGGCTGCTGCTGCTCGACGAGCCGTCGCTCGGGCTCGCGCCCCGCGTCACCGCCCAGATCCTCGCCGTCCTGCGGGAGTTGCGGGACCGGCAGGGACTGACCGTGCTGCTCGTGGAGCAGAACGCGCGCAGCGCGCTGTCCGTCGCGGACCACGGTGTCGTGCTGAACCTGGGACGGGTCGTCGCCGCCGACGCGGCCGCCCGTCTCGCCACCGCGGACGACCTCCGCCACGCCTATCTGGGGTTCTGAATGTATTTCATCAATCTGACACTCGGCGGGGTGAGCAGCGGCATCGTCTACGCGGCGGTCGCGCTCTCCCTGGTGCTGATCTGGCGGGCGACGCGGATCGTCAACTTCGCCCAGGGCGGCATGCTGATGATCACGACCTTCGTGGCGCTCGGCGTCATCCACGCGACGGGTTCCTACTGGGCCGGGCTGCTGGCGGCCCTGGCCGCCGGCTTCCTGCTGGGCGCGGTGGTGGAACGGCTGCTGGTGCGGCCGGTGGAGAACGCCCCGCCGATGAACGCGGTCATCGTCACCCTCGGCCTGCTGCTGTTCCTCCAGGCGGTCGCCGGGATGGTGTGGGGCGGCTCGCCGCGCTCCTTCCCGCCGCTGCTGGGCATCCAGGGGTTCGGCATCGGCGGCGCGCGGCTGCTGCTGTCGCCGTCGGACCTGTTCACCATCGGCGCCGTGCTGGTGGTCATGGCCCTGCTGGTCGTCCTGTTCCGTGCCACGCCGGTGGGGCTGCGGATGCGTGCCGCGGCCTTCGCGCCGGAGGTGGCGCGGATGTTCGGTGTGCGCGTCGGACGGGTGCTCACCCTGGGGTGGGCGCTGGCCGGGGCGGTCGGCGCGCTCGCCGGCGTGCTGATCGCGCCGACGACGTTCGTCGGGCCCAACCAGTTCGACGCGGTGCTGGTCTTCGGCTTCGCCGCGGCCGTCGTCGGCGGCCTGGACAGTCCGCCGGGCGCGGTGGTCGGCGGGCTGGTGGTCGGGCTGACGCTGAGCTACGTCTCGGGCTACCTGGGCTCCGAAGTGGCCCTGCTGGGCGCGCTGGTGGTGCTGATGGCGGTGCTCATGGTGCGGCCGAACGGGCTGTTCTCGCGTACCTCCGTGCGACGGGTCTGAGGCGCCATGACCGAGACGACCGACACCAACGACACCAACGACTCGGCCGGCACGACGAAGCCCCCAGCCGCCGCGGCCTCCGCCCCGGGCCGGCCCGCGTGGCTGCGCCCGGCACTCGACCGGACGCTGGTCCGGCACCTGCTGCCCGGCGCTCTGGCCCTGATCGTGCTGTGCGCCGTCACCGCCGCCCTGCCGCCGTTCCAGGACCTCCAGGTCGCCAACATCGCGACCTACGTGTGCGCGGTCGCCGGGCTGACGGTGCTGACCGGTCTCAACGGCCAGATCTCGCTGGGCCACGGCGCCCTGATGGCGGTCGGCGCCTACGGCACCGGGCTGTTCCTCACCAACCTGGCCTGGCCGCTGCCGGTGGCCCTGGTGGCCGGCACGGCGGTCACGGCCGCGGTCGGCGCCCTCGTCGGCACCGCGGCGGCCCGGCTGCAGGGCCCGTACCTCGCGGGCGCGACGCTGACCCTGGCGGTGGGCCTGCCCGCCCTGGCCAACTACCGGCACCTGTCGGACCTGCTCGGCGGCGAGAACGGCCTGGTGGTGGCCACTCCCCCGCCGCCCGCGGCGCTCGGCGCGTACTTCCCGCTGGAGCGCTGGCAGGCGTGGATCTGCCTGCTGTGCGCGGTGGTCGTCCTGGTCCTCCTCGCCGACCTCGGCCGCAGCCGGGTGGGCCGGTCGTGGCGGGCGATCCGGGACGACGAGGACGCGGCGGCGCTCGCCGGCATCCCCGTGGCCCGGCTGCGGGTGCTCGCCTTCGTCGTCAGCGCCGCCTGCGCGGGCCTGGGCGGCGGCCTGCTCGCGGTGGTCAGTTCGCTGGCGGCACCCGGGGCGTTCCCGCTGGCCCTGTCGCTGTCGCTGCTGACCGGGGCGGTGCTCGGCGGGCTGGGCAGCCTCGCGGGCGCGGTCTACGGGTCGATCGCGCTCGTCCTGCTCCCCACCTGGACCGGGGACGTCGCGGACGCGCTGCACCTGTCACGGGGCTTCTACGCGAATCTGCCGCTCGCCCTGTTCGGCCTCGTCCTCGTCCTGTCGATGCTCGTCTTCCCGCAGGGCATCCAGGGCGCCCTGGTCCGGCTCGCCCGGCGGTTGCGGGCGGGGCGTCGCGCCCCGTCCTGACCGCTCTCCCCCTTGACGCACGACCCCGCACATCCGTCCATCACCCACCGAATCCGATTCGGTTCCAGGAGGGGCCATGAGAAGAAGTCTCCGCACCGCACTCCGCTCACGCCTGCATCTGCGCGCCACGGCCGCGGCGGCCGTCCTCGCGCTCGCCCTCACCGCGTGCGGTGGCGACTCCGGCGGCGGTTCGGCGCCGGGCGTCACCAAGGACAGCATCGTCATCGGCAGCCACCAGCCGCTCACCGGTCCGGCGGCTCCTGGCTACAGCAACGTCTCGCAGGGGGCGAAGGCGTACTTCGACTACGTCAACGACCACGGCGGGGTCAACGGCCGCAAGATCGACTTCCGGTACCGGGACGACGCGTACAACCCGACCGAGACAGTGAAGATCACCAAGGAACTCGTCCTGCAGGACCGGGTCTTCGCGATGCTCGGCGGGCTCGGCACCCCGACGCACACCAAGGTGGTGGACTTCCTCAACGCCCAGCGCGTGCCCGACCTGTTCGTCTCCTCCGGCTGCCGCTGCTGGGACGAGCCGAAGAAGCACCCGCAGACCTTCGGCTGGCAGCCCGACTACGTCGTCGAGGGCAAGATCCTCGGCCAGTACATCAAGGAGCACTTCGCCGGCAAGAAGATCGCGTACTTCTACCAGGGCGACGACTTCGGCAAGGACGGCGTGGCAGGGCTCGACCAGTTCATCCCGGCCGACCAGGTCGTCAGCCGGCAGAGCTACCAGCCCGGCGGCACCGACATCAGCCCGCAGGTCGCGGCCATCGCCGCCAAGAAGGCCGATGTCGTCGTGCTGTTCACCATCCCCAGCTACACGGCGCTGTTCAAGCTCACCTCGGTCAAGCTGCGCTACAACCCGCAGCTGGTGGTGACCAACGTCGGCTCCGACCCGACCACGCTGGGCGGTCTGCTGGACGCGTACGTGAAGAAGGCGGGCGGCACCGCCGACGTCGCCGCGCTGATGGACGGCATCATCACCGACACCTACATGCCGCCGACCACGGACACCTCCAACAGCTGGATCAAGCTGTTCCGTTCGATTCACGACAAGTACATCCCCAAGACGCCCTTCGAGGGCAACGTGGAGTTCGGGATGTCCATGGCCTACACCTTCGTGCAGGCCCTCAAGGGCGCCGGGAAGGACCCCACGCGCGAGTCGCTGGTCAAGGCCGTGGAGAAGGGCGGCTTCACCGGCCCCGGCCTGGTGCCGTTCCGCTTCAGCGCCGACTCCCACGCCGGCTACACCGGGGTGCAGATCGGCACGCTGAAGGGATCGCAGATCAGCCTGGAGGGCGCACCGCTGGTCACCGACAGCGGGACCGGCCCGATCACGGAGTACACCACCGCGCCGCCCGAGGCGCCCGCCGACGGCATCCCGGCATCCTGACCGAAGGGACCGAAGAGACCGAAGGGTAGTGTTCTGCCCCACCAGGCAGTGACGACGGACGAGGGGTCCCGGTATGGGCGACGCACAGGGCGACGAGCCGCTCGTCGGCGCTTCCCCTGACGCCCCGGCCGCGGACCCGGGTCCCGGGCCCGCGGCCGCCCCCGCGACCGCGCCGGCCCGGACGCCCAGCCGCGCCGAGACCACCCGCCAGGCCCTGCTCAAGGCCGCGCGGGAGGTCTTCGGCGAGGCCGGCTACAACGCCGCCGGCATAGCCGAGGTGGTGCGCCGCGCGGACGCCAGCGTGGGCGGCCTCTACCACCACTTCGACGGCAAGGCCGACCTCTTCCTGGCGCTCTGGGAAGAGTTCCGCGCCGCGCAGGCCCACGCCGCCGCGCAGGCCGTGGCCCGGTGCCGCGCGGCCGGCGGGAGCCACCCCCGCGCGCTCTTCCTCACCGGCGCCCGCGCCTACCTGGAACACACCTGGGCCCGGCGCGAGATGGCCAAGCTCTTCTATACCGGCGACACCCCGCCGGGCTTCGACGTGATGGGCCGCCGGAACCTGCGGACCTGGATCCACCACAACGCGACCCTGCTCGGCACCAGCCGGGAGGAGCCGGGCGACCGCGCGCTGCTCATCGCCCTGACCACGACCATCGCGGAGATCGGCCGCGAACTGGTGGCCTGCGACAACGCGTACGAGGCGGCCGCCCTCACCGACAGTGCCGTCGAACTCATCGACGGGCTCTGCGACTTCGCCCCGGGAGGGGCGCGCCACCCGGTCCGGCAGCCTCAGATGCGCTGATCCGGGGCCTGCGCCGTGTCGCGCTGGCGCGGCAGGGCGACCCCGGCCGAGCCCCCCTTGCCGTCCTCCTGACGGAGCATCACCGTGCGGGTGGGGTAGGAAATCTCGATGCCCTCCTCCTGGTAGCGGCGGTGCAGGCGTTTGAGGAACTCGTGCTTGATCCGGTACTGCTCTCCGTACTCGGAGGTCCGCAGGATCACCGAGAAGTCGATGCGGGACTCGCCGAAGGTGTGGAACCGCACCGCCGGTTCGTGCGCGGGCACGCCGCCCTCGACGCCCGCCATCACCTCGGCCGCGACCTCGACCGTCACCCGCTCCACGTGCTCCAGGTCGTTGCCGTAGCCGACGCCCGCCTGCACGATGAGCGACATCTGCTGCTCGGGCTGGTGGTAGTTGGTGGCGATCGCGCCGGCCAGCTTGGCGTTGGGGATGATCACCAGGTTGTCGGAGAGCTGGCGCACCACGGTGTTGCGCCAGTTGATGTCGACGACGTAGCCCTCCTCGCCGCTGCTCAGCCGGATGTAGTCACCGGGCTGCACGGTCTTGGAGGCGAGGATGTGCACGCCGGCGAAGAGGTTGGCGAGGGTGTCCTGCAGCGCGAGGGCGACGGCGAGACCGCCGACGCCCAGGGCCGTTATCAGCGGCGCCACGGAGATGCCGAGCGTCTGGAGCAGTACCAGGCCGCCCATGGCCAGCACCGCGACGCGGGTGATGTTGACGAAGATCGTCGCCGAGGCCGCCACGCCGGACCGCGACAGCGCGACCGACCGCACCGTCTCGGCCACCATGCGCGCGGCGGCGACCGAGGCGGCGAGGATCAGCAGGGCGACCAGGACCTGGTTGACCGTGCGGTCCACCGCGTGCTGCAGCGGGAGCGCGGCGGCGCCCGCCCACGCCCCGGCCCCCAGGACCGACCACGGCACCAGGGTGCGCAGCGCGGTGACGACGATGTCGTCACCGTCCCACCGCGTCCGGGTCGCCCGTTCGCCGAGCCAGCGCAGCGCCAGCCGCAGCGCCAGCGCCGCCACCAGGCCCGCGCCGAACCAGGCGCCGGCGACCATCAGGTCGTGCATCGTCAGCGCACGGTTCACCGGCCCGCTCCCGCCGTGCGTACGGATCCACCCACGGGACGGGGGACGTGCTGTGTCGTCACTTGTCGCCTTATCGCTCTGGGGACGTCGAGAAAGCGCGCCGGACATCCCTCGTCCGTGCGCGATCTTCACCATCCTGCCGCAGTGGTCACCCCGCGCGCATGTCGCGGACCGGACAACGGGAAGCATCGCGCCCCGCCTTGGGCGGCGCCCCGCGCACCGGAACGGCGCACGCGGCGGCCGGTCCCGCTCCCACCACGTGGTGGGGGCGGGACCGGCCCCGCGACCTACCGCACGCCGTCCGGCACCCGGGCATAGCCGCCGGCCCGGGCGGTGAACGTGCCGCGGCCCTGGGTGCGGCCGCGCAGCCGGGTCGCGTATCCGAACAGCTCGGCCAGCGGGACGGTCGCGGTCAGCACGGCCGTGCCCGCCCGGGCCGACTGGCCGGTGACACGGCCGCGGCGGGCCGCCAGATCGCCGAGCACCGCGCCGACCGCGTCGCCGGGCACGGTGACGGTGACCTCGGCCACCGGCTCCAGCAGGACCGTCCCGCCCGCGCGCAACGCGTCACGGAGCGCGAACCGGCCCGCCGCGCGGAAGGCCGCCTCCGAGGAGTCCTTCACGTGCGTGGCCCCGTCGGTGAGCGTGACCCGCAGGCCGGTGACCCGGTGGCCGCCGAGCGGCCCCTCGGCCAGGGCGTCCCGGCAGCCGGCCTCGACCGCCCGGACGTACTCCCTGGGCACCCGGCCGCCGGTGACCGCCGAGACGAACACGAAGTCCTCGTCGTGGGGCTCCACGTCGATCACCACCTGGGCGAACTGGCCCGCGCCGCCGTCCTGTTTGACGTGCCGGTGCACCCACCCGGCCACGCCGCGCACCACGGTCTCGCGATGGGCGACCTGCGGGCGGCCGACGCCGACCTCCAGCCCGTGGGCGCGGCGCACCTTCTCCACCGCGACCTCCAGGTGCAGTTCACCCATGCCGGACAGCACGGTCTGACCCGTCTCCGGGTCGGTCCGGACCGTCAGCGACGGGTCCTCCTCCACGAGCCGGGCCAGTGCCGCCGCCAGCCGCTCCGTGTCACCGCTCCGCCGCGCCTCGACCGCGACGGTGACGACCGGCTCGGCCGTTCCGGGCGGTTCGAGGACCAGGGGCGCCGCCGGATCGCACAGCGTCGCGCCGGCGCCGGCCGCCTTCACCCCGACGACCGCGACGATGTCCCCGGCCACCGCGCGGTCGACGTCGACATGCCGGTCCGCCTGGACCCGCAGGATGCGCCCGACGCGCTCGGTGCGCCCGGCCCGTGCGTCCAGCACCGTGTCCCCCTTTCTCAGCGTTCCCTCGTACACCCGCACATAGGTCAGCCGTCCCGTCGCGCTCGCGGCGACCTTGAACACCAGGGCGGCGAACGGCTGCCGCGGGTCGGCCGCCGTACGCACCGGCGGGACGTCCAGCGGTGACGGCAGGTACGCCACCACGGCGTCCAGCAGCGGCTCGATGCCGCGGTCCCGGTAGGCCGATCCGCACAGCACGACCACGCCCTCCCCGGTACGGGTCAGGTCGCGCAACGCCGTGCGCAGCGTCGCCTCCGTCAGCCGCCCGTCCGCGCAGAACTCCTCCAGCGCGGCCTGGTGCAGCCCGGCCACCGTCTCCTCCAGCAGCCGTCTCCGGCGCCCGGCCTCCTCGCGGAGGCCGCCGGGCACCTCGCCGTCCTCGTACGCCGCGCCGCCGGCCCGCCACGTGAGCGCGCGCATGCGGAGCAGGTCCACCACCCCGGTGAAGCCGTCCTCGCGCCCGATCGGCAGCTGGACCACCAGCGGGACGACGTGCAGCCGGTCGTGGATCGACGCCACCGCCGTGTCCAGGTCGGCCCCGGCGCGGTCCAGCTTGTTCACGAACGCGATCCGCGGCACGCCGTGCCGGTCGGCCTGCCGCCACACCGACTCGCTCTGCGGCTCGACGCCCGCGACGGCGTCGAAGACCGCGACCGCGCCGTCGAGCACGCGCAAGGAGCGTTCCACCTCGTCGGAGAAGTCGACATGGCCCGGTGTGTCGATGAGGTTGAGCCGGTGACCGTCCCAGTCGCAGCTCACCGCAGCGGCGAAGATGGTGATGCCGCGGTCGCGCTCCTGCGGGTCGAAGTCGGTGACGGTCGTGCCGTCGTGGACCTCGCCGCGCTTGTAGGTGACGCCGGTGACGTACAGGATCCGCTCGGTGACGGTGGTCTTGCCGGCGTCGACGTGGGCGAGGATGCCCAGATTGCGGACGGTGCGGACGGTTCGGACGGCGGGCAGGGGGTGGACGGTGCGCATGGCCCGTTGCCTTTCGGGTGATCAGGTGCGATCGGGAGGGGCGGCGCGATTCCCGGACGGGACGCCCCGGCAAGGGGGCGTCGGGACCTCCGCGGTGACCTGGGGGCGGCAGGGCGTACCCGGCCGGCGGCCCTGCCTTCGGGCCGCGGTCGTGCGGGGGATCAGAAAGTCGTCGCGGGCGTCCGGTGCGGGCCGCGCGGCCGGCACCGGGCCGCGGAAGACACCAGGATCACCTCGTGGCCTGACGGGGGAACGACGGCTGCGGTGCGGCAACGCACGGCCCGGCTCCCCTCGTTCGGCACGGAACACGCCGCGGTCTCGGGGCGGCGCGTGATCGATCGCGAGCGTAGCGGGCGGCACGCGCCCGGGTCACCGGGTTTTCCGCGCGGCGACGCGGAGCGCGCGAAGCGCCGGATGCCGTCCCGCGCGGTGGCCGGTGCGAGGGGGTACGCGGCACGGGGATGCGGACGGTCCCGCCGCGGGCGGTGGCGGCCGGCTGCCCTGCCGACGGGAACGAGGGCCGCTGCCGGCGAGTCCGCCAAGGTACGACTCGCCAGGCGTCATCTGGCAGCGGGCACGGCCAACGCAGGCGGGCCCACCGGGGCCGGGGCCCGGCCGGGCAGCAGACGCCGCTGACGCCGGGAGTCGAAGGACCACGCCGACAGGCCCAGTCGACCCGCACGACGCAGGACGCGGCGCCCCGGCCGACGTACAGTGGCGCACAGAGCTCGCCCCCGACGTGTGCTCCGGCAAGCCTCCGGCCGGACGTCATCACACGCCGGACACTGCCGACAGGACCGAACCCACCCACCGGCACCACCGGTCCCGGACACGGCGCCGACCAACGCCCGGCCCCAGCCGAGACCAGCACGAACAGCCCGCCACCGCCGGCCGGAGAGAACCCCCGACCCGCACGACCGGCCCGGGACACGGCGGACACCGACGCCCCTGCCGCGGCCGACAGCGGCACGCGGAGCGCGCCCACGCACCGTCAACTCCCGCAGGCCCCCGGCCAGGCGTAGTCGGGGAGCAGGCGCCGCCAGCGCTGGCGGTCGGAGGGGCCCGCCAGGCGGCACAGGCGGGCGGTGCGGTGGTGGACGTCGGGGTCCCAGAGCCGGATCGTGCCGTCGTTGCCGGCGCTGGCCACGGTCGCCCCGTCCGGGCTGAAGGCGACGCTCCACGCGGCCCGGGTGTGGCCGGTCAGGGTCGCGGTGAGCCGCCGTGCCGCCGGGTCCCAGAGCCGGACGGTGCGGTCGTTGCCGCTGCTGGCGAGGGTGCGTCCGTCCGGCGCGAAGGCGACACCGCGCACGGAGCCGGTGTGGCTGGTGAGGACGCCCGCCGCGCGCGCGTGCGGCACGTCCCAGAGCCGCACGGTGCCGTCGTTGCCGCTGCTGGCGAGCGTCCGCCCGTCCGGCGCGAAGGCGACGCCCCGCACGGAGCCGGTGTGCCCGTTGAGGACGGCATCGGCACGTCGGGTCCCGGTGTCCCACAGCCGCAGCGTCAGGTCGTCGCTGCCACTGGCCAGCCGGCGGCCGTCCGGGCTGAAGGCGACGCAGTTCACGAAGTCGGTGTGCCCGGCGAGGACGGCCACCTGGCGTCGGGCGGCGGTGTCCCAGAGGCGGACCGTGCGGTCGGCGGAGCCGGTCGCCAGGGTCCGCCCGTCGGGGCTGAACGCGAGGGCGAACACGGCGCCCTCGTGGCCGCGCAGGACGGCGGCGCTCCGCCGCGTCCGGGTGTCCCACAGCCGCACGGTGCGGTCGGCCCCCGCCGAGGCGAGCCACCGGCCGTCCGGACTGAACGCGACGTCGTAGACCGGCCCGCTGTGGCCGGTGAGCGTGTACGCGGGGACGTGCCGGGCCATGTCCCAGACCCGTACGGTGCCGTCGCCCCCGGCCGAGGCCAGGGACCGCCCGTCGGGGCTGAACGCGGCCTTCCACACCTCGGTGACGGGGGTGCCGGCCAGGGTGCTGCGGCGCAGGTCCCACAGCACGACGGTCCTGTCGAAGCCCGCGCTCGCGACCATGTCGCCGTCGGGGGCCACGGCGACGGAGAGCACGTAGTCGGTGTGGCCGGTGAGGGTGCCGACCTGCAGGTGGGTGCGGGTGTCCCAGCGGATGACGGTGCCGTCGCCGCCGGCCGAGAGGACGGTGTGGCCGCCGGGGCCGAAGGCGAGGCCGTTCACGTCGTCGTCGTGGCCGGTGAGCGTCGCCGTGCGGCGCGGGCCGGTGACGTCCCACAGCCGCACGGTGCGGTCGGCGCCGCCGCTGGCCAGGGTGCGCCCGTCGGGGCTGAACGCGAGGGCCAGCACGTCGCCGCCGTGGCCGCGCAGGACGGCCACGTTCCGGCGGGTCCGGGTGTCCCACAGCCGCACGGTGCGGTCCGCCCCGGCCGAGGCGAGCAGCGAGCCCCGGGGCCGGAAGGCCAGCGCGAGAACCTCGTCCGTGTGGCCGGTGAGGACGGCGGTCCTGCGGCGAGTGGCGACGTCCCACAGGCACACCGTGCCGTCACCGCCGGCCGATGCCAGCGTGCGCCCGTCTGGGGCGAACGCCACGGCGCGTACGGCTCCCTGATGGGCCGCCAGGACGGCGAGCGCACGGCGTCGCGGCACCGACCACAGCCGGATGGTGCCGTCGGTGCTCCCCGAGGCGAGCAGCCGCCCGTCGGGCGAGAAGACCACCGACCGGACGGGTCCCCGGTGCCCGGTCAGCACCGCGGCGCCGGTCCGGGAGGCGACGTGCCACAGCCGCACCGTGCGGTCGGAGCCAGCCGAGGCCAGCAGCCGCCGGTCGGGCGAGAACACCACCGAGTTGACGGCGGCGGTGTGCCCGGTGAGCCGCCCGGCGAAGGTGTCGGCCTGTGTGCTGAGCAGCGCCCCGCGGGCCTCGGTGGTGTGCGCGGTGCGGTAGGCGGCCTCGGCCAGCAGCATCGCCGCCTCCGGGCGGCCCACGGCCAGTTGGGCCGAGTGTGCCGCCATGGCCTGCGAGAGCGCGGTGGCGCGCTGCTGGTCGGCGGCGAACCGCTGCTCCACCGCCACGCCGCCGGCCAGTACCGCGAGGACGAGCAGGACCGCCAGCACGACCACGCCCATGCGCTGCTGCCGGGCCCTGCGGCGTACGAGGAGTCGGCGCAGATCCTCCTCGCCGGTGGAGGCGGCGAGGAAGTCGGCTTCGAGCGGACTGAGTTCACCGGGCCGGCGGCCGGGTCCCGCCGCCCACTCGCGGGTGGCGGCCAGCCGGGTGCCACGGTAGAGCAGCCCGGGGTCGCGGCCCTCGCGTTCCCACTCGCGGGCGGCCGCCGTGAGCTGCTGGTGCAGCAGCAGGTCGGCGCGGGCGGCGTGCACCCAGGTCCGCAGCCGCGGCCAGGCGCGCAGCAGCGCCTCGTGGACGATCTCCACATGGTCGGCGTCCACGGTCAGCAGCCGCGCGGCGACGAAGGCGTCCAGCGCGGTACGGGCCGCCTCTGCGTCGGGCAGCCCGTCGAGGAGGTCCGCGGTGCCGCGGGGGCGCCGGGACTGCTCGTTGTCCTCGCCGACCCGCACGAGGCGCAGCAGCAGCCGGCGGGCGGCCTCCTGTTCGGCCGGCGACAGCGACGTGAACAGGGCCTCGGCGGCGGTCGCGACGGAGCCGTGGATGCCGCCCGCGGCAAGGTAGCCCGCCACGGTCATGGTGCGGCCCGACCGCTGCCGCCAGGTGGCCATCAGGGCGTGGGCCAGCAGCGGGAGCGATCCCGGAGAGCCGCCGGGAGCGGTGTCGTCCCCGTCCGCCACGCCGCCCGGTGCCTGCGCGCCGAGGTCCCGCAACAGCACCTCGACCAGGCCGGGTTCGAGCTCGGTGCCCTCCTCCTCGGCGGGCCGCATGATGCACGCGCGCAACTCCCCGGGGCTCATGGCACCCAGCGCGAACAGGCCGTCGCTGACGACCGGTACGAGCGCGGGGTGCTCCAGGCAGCGGCCGGTGACGTCGGCGCGGATCCCGAGGACGACGGCGGCCTCGCGGGACGCCGCGAGGCCCGTGAGGGCGGCGATGAAGGCGCGCCGCTCGGCCTCGTCGTCGCACAGGGTGAAGGTTTCCTCGAACTGGTCGACCACGACGACCAGTCCCGTGTCCCCGGCCCGGGCGCCGATCGCCGCGACGAGGGCGGTCGCGCGGGCGGCGTGCGTTCCCCCCTCGGGCGGACCGTCGTCGAGCCCGGCGGCGAGCGGCACGGCGCGCAGCGCGTGCGCCAGGGCGTCCAGCGGCCGGGCGGTCGGTGTGCACACCACGACCGGCCAGTGCCCGTACGGCCCTCCGGCCAGGGCGGGAACCAGACCGGCCCGCAGCAGCGACGACTTCCCGGCCCCGGACGGGGCGACCACGGCCAGCGGCCCCTCGCCGACGCGCAGTTCGAGGCGGCGCAGGAGCTCCGCGACGGCCCGTTCACGCCCGAAGAACCGCGCCGCGTCCTCGGTTCCGTAGGCGGACAGCCCGGGATAGGGACAGGGTGCCGCCGCGTCGCCGTCCCCCGCTGGGGGCACGGGCGGCAGCAGGGCGAGCAGTTCGCCCCCGGCGTCCAGGGCCTCGTCGCAGAGCCGGGCGAGGTCGGCGTTGACCGGCTTGCCGCCCGTCTCGATCTTGCTCAGGTACCCCTTGCTGTAGTGGGTGCGGCGCGCCAGCGCGGCGAGCGACAGGCCGCGCTTGAGACGCAGTTCGCGCAGCGCCGGACCGAACGCCCCGGTCGGCGCGGTCGGCTGGTCTGGTGTCCGGTCCATCCGCTCCCCGCCGCGTACGGCGCGGTGGGCGCCGTTCCCTGTCTCCCGGCCGCTCCGCCGGCGTGCCCGTCGCAGGATCAGGAGCGACGAGGAGCGGAGCGCGGTTCCCAGGGTCGCCGCGGCGCGGGGCGCACGGACGAGAACAGGCCACGGGCCGGCGCCGGCCCACCACCCCCGTGAGTGGTGGGACGACGCCGCCCGTGGCGGTCGGAACGGCCGCACGGCAGCGACCCGTGCGGGGACTCAGCCGGTCGGCGGGGCGGGGCGGCCCGGTGCCCCGGCCCGCGGGGCGCCTCGGCGGCGCAGGCGCCCGCGGTCCCCGGGCCCGGCGCCCCGCATCCCGCGGAACTCCCCTTCACAGCGGGGCGGTTCGGCCGGACCACCGCCTTCCGGGACAGAGCCGTGGCCGGCTTCCCGGCGCGGTGGCCCGCTCGACGCGGTGCCCGCGCCGGTGCGTTCCGGACCGCGGCCGGCGCGCCGGGCGGACCCCCTCCGCCACCCGGTGCGCCGCCTCGGGGCCGGTGCCCGGCCCTCTCCCCGCGGGCGGCGACGGCAGGAACGCGCGCCGGCGCCGAACTCCCATGCGGCCCTCCCCCTCCGGACGACGTTCCGCGTGCCGCCTCGCCCGCGTCGGCCCTCACGGTGACCCCCAACCGGCCGCCAGGGACAGGGGTTTCCCGTTTCCTCTTGGTCACGCGGCCAAAAAAGCCCAGGCCGGAGCGGGTCAGTGACGCAGAACACCGGCGGCCGGACAGGCCGGCGCCCGCGCGCGGAACGGTACTTGTCCTGATCTCGCCGCTCGGCGCGGCGGGAACGGGGCGCGGCTCACGGCGCCGGCCCGAGGCGCACATTCCGGAACGCCTGAGCCTCAGGCACATCGCGTTCCGTGCCCCCGAAACGATCCGACCAGCGAGCCGCCGCGTCCCCGGCAGCGCGGGTCGGGCCGACCTACAGTCGGCACACCGCGCGCGCCGGGAAGCCGGGCGACGACCCGACCAGCGGTCACCGGCACCCCGCACCGCCGTCCCGCGGATGCGCGGCGGTCCGTCCCGGGCCGCGGCGAACGCCTCGACCGGGGCCCCGTGTCGGGAACGCGGGCACAGCACACGGCCCCGGCCCACCCGGCGCGACAACAACAGCAGCCTTCTCCGCACCGGCCGCCCGGGACCGTCCCCCGTCCGAGGCGCACGATCCGAAACGCCTGAGCCCCAGGCACATCGCGTTCCGCGCGGTCGGCACACCGCGCGCGCCGGGAAGCCGGGCGCACGGCGAGGGTGGTGGCAACGGCGCGGCGGCCACGGCGACCGGCCCTGCCGCACCGCACCGCACCGCGGAAACCGCGGCGTCAGCGCCGGAAGGTCCGCACCCCGTCCAGTGCGACGCCCATGACGCGGTCGCGCTGGGTGTCGTCGGGGAAGCTGGTGGAGCTGATTCCCGAGACCATGCGGAGCAGGTCGTCGAAAGAGACGTCGGTACGGGCCTCGCCCGCCTTCTGGGCGCGTTCGAAGAGCGGGCCGCCGGCCTGGTACATGGAGTCTCGGCAGGCCAGGAAGACGTCGGACTCGTTGTTGAGGGCCTCGCGGATGGCCCGCTTCGTCACGGTGTAGTCGACGAAGCGGCGCAGCCAGGAGGTCAGCGCGTCCCAGGGCTCCAGGGCGGCGACGTCCCGGGCGACCCGGCACAGCTCGTTGACCTCGTCCGCGTAGACGGACTCGAAGAGGTGCCGGCGGGTCGGGAAGTTCCGGTAGAGCGTGGCGATGCCCACACCCGCGCGGCGGGCGATGTCCTCCAGCGAGGCTTCGGCGCCGTTCTCGGCGAAGGCCTCACGCGCGGCCGCGAGCAGGGCGTCGTAGTTGCGGGCGGCGTCCCTGCGGTGCGGACGCTGGGCCGCGACGATTTCGCTGACGGGATACGGCTGGGCCGTCACTTCTGCCTCCCCGGCCGGAACAGTTTGAAGTGGAGGGTTGCCTCCGCTACAGTGGAGGCGTACCTCCACTTTAACAGCAGGGGGCGCACTTCCGGCGACACGTGTCACCACACGCGCCGACCGCGCCCCGATTCGCCCCCTTGAGGGCCTTGCACCGGTGCAACGCCCTCCACCGACATCCGGCGGACGCCGGCGCGCCCGGGCACGGCCCGCGCCCCGCCCGTCCGTCCGTCCCGTTCCACCAGCCCGCTCGTCACACCGCGGCCGGCAGCCCGGCCGCGCCCTGTCCGGATTCGGAGAGGCTCCTTCATGCCCCGACGCTCCACCCGCCTCACCTTCGCGGTCCTCGCGACCGGTGCGGGCGTGTTCTCGATGCTGCAGTCGCTGATCGCACCGGCCCTGCCGACCGTCCAGCACGCGCTGCACACGTCCCAGTCCACCGCGACCTGGGTGATGACGGCGTACCTGCTGTCCGCCTCGATCTTCACGCCGATCCTCGGCCGCCTCGGCGACCTCGTCGGCAAGAAGCGCACCCTCGTCGGCGTCCTGGTCGTCCTGACGCTCGGCTGCCTGCTCGCCGCGCTCGCCCCGACGATCGGCGTCCTGATCATCGCCCGCGTCGTCCAGGGCATCGGCGGCGCCCTGTTCCCGCTGTCCTTCGGCATCATCCGGGACGAGTTCGCGCCCAGCCGGGTCAGCCCCAGCATCAGCAACCTGTCCGCGGTGATCGCCGCGGGCGGCGGCGTCGGCATCGTCGCGGCGGGCCCCATCGTCTCCGCCCTCGACTACCGCTGGCTGTTCTGGATCCCGGTCGCCATCGTCGCCGTCACCGCGCTCATAGCCTTCCGCTACGTCCCCGAGTCCCCCAGCCGCGCCGACGGCCGCGTCAACTGGCTCGGCGCCGCCCTCCTGTCCGGCTGGCTCGTCGCCCTGCTCCTGCCGCTGAGCCAGGCCGGCAACTGGGGCTGGACCTCGGTCCGCGTGATCGGGCTGTTCGTCGCCGCGGTGGTGCTCTTCGCCCTGTGGCTGCTCGCCGAGGCACGCTCCCGCCACCCGCTGATCGACCTGCGCATCATGCGCCTGCGCGCGGTGTGGACGACCAACACCGCCGGTCTCCTCTTCGGCGCCGGCATGTACGCGATCTGGTCCTTCCTCCCCGGCTTCGCCCAGACCCCGCGCGCCGCGGGCTACGGCTTCGGGGCGAGCGTCACCTCGGCCGGCCTGCTGATGCTGCCGATGCTGATCGCGATGTTCTTCTCCGGCGTGCTCAGCGGCCGCCTCGAACCGGTCGTGGGCGCCAAGCGCCTGCTCGTCGCTGGGGCCGCCCTCGGCGCGGTGGCCTGCGGCTTCCTCGCCGCCTGGCACGACCAGCAGTGGCAGGTCGCCACCTCGGCCGGCATCTTCGGCCTCGGCATCGGCCTGGCCTTCGCCTCGATGGCCAACCTGATCGTCCGCAGCGTCCCGCCGGAGCAGACCGGCGCCGCCAGCGGCATGAACGCCAACATCCGCACCATCGGCGGCTCCATCGGCGCCGCCGTCACCAGCGTCCTGGTCACCAGCCGCCTGCAGCCCTCCGGGCTGCCCTACGCCTCCGGTTACACCCACGGATTCGCCCTGCTCGCGGTCCTGCTGCTCGCCGCGTCCCTGGCCGCCCTCCTCGTCCCGGGGCACCATCGCCGGCACGCGGCGGGCGGCGTCGTCCGGGCCTCGGACACCCCGGCCGTGGCCGAGGCGAAGGCCGAGGTCGAGGCGGTGGCGGGCGGCTGACCGCGCGCGGCCCACGCCGCCACCGCACGCCGCCGGCCACGGGAGTTCCCGTGGCCGGCGGCCGCCTGCCCGTACGCGGTGAAGCGGCCGCGCGCCGCGGTTCGCCCGGGTCCCCCGGCCGCCGGGGGCGGCGGCTGCCGCCCGCTCCCGGCGGCCGCCGGCGGTCGCGTCGGCCCATCAGGCCGCCTCGGGGGTGATGCTCTGCTCCGCCCACACCGTCTTCCCCGTCGTCGTGTACCGCGTGCCCTGGGCCTCGGTCAGGTGGGCGACGATCGACAGGCCGCGGCCGTTCTGGTCGCTGAGGGCGGACCGCCGCGGATGGGGAGCCGCGTGGCAGAAGTCCGACACCTCGCAGATGAGGGTCCGGTCGCGGATGAGGCGCAGCCGGATCGGTCCGCTGGAGTAGCGGACGGCGTTGGTGACGAGTTCGCTGACGATCAGCGTGGTGGTGAAGCACAGCTCCGACAGGCTCCACTCGGTGAGCTGACCGTCCGCCCAGGCCCGGGCCTCGGAGACGGCGGCCGGGTCGTTCGGCACCTCCCACGTCGCGACGTCCTCCGGGTCCAGGGTGCGGATGAGGGCGGCGAGGAGCACGGGCTCGGGGCGACCCCCCGGGGTGGCGGCCAGTGCGTCCGAGACGGCGGTGTCGACCGCGTCCTCGGGGTCGTCGCCGGTCGGCGGCAGGACCCGGATGCCGGGGGCCGCGCCCGCCCCGCCCTCCGTGCCGCAGCTCAGCAGCAGAACGCTCCGGGCGGGCACGTCGAACTCCGCCACCGAGTCCTCCGCCATGGGCGAGGGCTCGTCCGCCTCGGCCCCGCCGGCGGAGGGCGCGTCCGCGGGGAAGGCCGGTTCGACTCCGGCGTCCCCGCCGGCGGCGGCCGTGCAGCGACGGGTGACCGGGTCGTAGATGGCCAGCAGGCAGTGCACGGCCGCGCCGGCGGCGCCCGCGCGGCGGCCTAGCCGGGCGATGACCTCACCGGGATTCATGTCCAGCAGCAGCAGGGCCCGGATCGCCGCCCTGACCTGGCTCATCCCGGCCGTGGCGGCGACGCCCCAGCCCTCGGCCGTGCCCGCGACCAGGGCCACCCGGGCGCTGGGCAGCTGGACGACGTCGATCCAGGAGCCGGGCGCAGACGACTCCGGGACGTGCCCGCGCACCGCTTCCAGCGCGCTGACGACCGGGGCGTCCGACTCGTGCAGGGCCTCCTGCAGGATCCGCGCGGCGGCGTCGTGGACGAGCCGGCGCCGCTGGCCGTCCAGGAGCCGGGCGGCCCGGCGGCCGAGCCGCCCGGCCTCCCGCAGGTCGGACTGCGAGAAGGCGGGCGACCCGGCCGTACGGTAGAAGGCCGCGAGCCCGAGGAGCACACCACCGACATCGAGGGGCACCACGAGCACGGAATGCGTGCGGCTGCCGCGCATCAGCCGGGCGCGCACCGGATCGCGCAGCAGCCAGGCGGTCCTCGCGTGCAGATTCAGGACGATGCGTGGACGCAGGTCGACCAGGGACGCGTGGTACGGAGTGCGCACCGGCAGGTGGCTGACCTCCCCGACCTCGTAAGCCCGTGGTATCTCGTCGGGGCGGACCGCCCGGAAGGCCGCGCGCCGGAAGTCGAGCACCTGCGCGGGCAGCCCGGACATCGCCGCCCGTTCGCTGACCGTGGCGTCGGAGACCTCCACGGCGGCGAAGTCGGCCACGGACGGCACGGCGGCGTCGGCGAGTTGCTGGGCCGCTTCGTACGACTGGGTCTGCTCCGGCGGGACGGGCGGGGGCTGGTCGATGACGCAGTACATGTCGGTCGCCTCGGTTGGACGGGTACGTCGGCTGTACGTCGGCTGTGGGGGGCTTTCCTCCACTTCCCACGAGCCTGCCCAATGGGCGGCGCGACCGCATCCTGTCCGACCCGCACACGTCATCAGTGGTTACCCGCTGTCCTGGCTGCGGGTATGCCGCACGGCCGGCGGCGCGTGCTGCCCGTTGAGCGGAGCGGATCTACCGTTGCAACTATGGAAGTCCTCCGCCGCCCGGACGGCAGGCACCCTTCCGCCGCGACCACGGTGGTGCTTGCCGACGACCACCTGGTGGTCAGGGCAGGAATGCGCCTGCTGATGGCCGCGGATCCGGCTTTCGACGTCGTCGCGGAGACGGCGACCGTCCCGGAGACCCTCGACGCCGTGCGCACGCACCACCCCCGGGTGCTGGTGCTGGACCTGACCATGTCGGGCCGGTCCAGCCTGCCGACCATCCCGGGCCTGCTGTCGGCCTCCCCCGGCACCAGGATCCTGGTCCTCACCATGCAGGAGGACCCGGCCTACGCCCGTGAGGCGCTGCGCACCGGAGCGGCCGGCTATCTGCTCAAGGAGGCGGCCGCCGAGGAGCTGCTGGCCGCCGTGCGCCAGGTCGCGAGCGGGGCCACCTACGTACAGCCCTCCCTGGGGGCGCGGCTGGCCGTCGAGGACATCGGCGTCCAGGACCGCGGCGAGGAGCCGCTGACCGAGCGGGAGACCGAGGTGCTCGCCCTCCTCGCGCTCGGCCACACCAACCAGGAGATCGCCCGGCGCCTCTACGTCTCGGTACGCACGGTGGAGACGCACCGCTCCCGGCTCCGCGACAAGCTCGGCAGGGACAGCCGCGCCGAGCTGATCGCCGTGGCCCGGGAACGCGGTCTGGTGGCGTGACCGTGACCCGGCCGGGACGGGGGGCGCTGCGCCTGGGCTTCGAGGTCTTCGGCACCGCCTGCCTTGCCGCCGCCGTCTTCATGGAGGTCACCGACCGGGAGGTGTCCTGGGAGCTGGTGCTGTCGTTCGTCGCGGCTGTGTCCTATCTGCTCATGATCCCGCTGTGCGCCGCACACCAGCGGATCTGGCTGCTGGTCGCCACCGCCGTCGCGCTGATGCTCACGGTCGCCGGGGTGGTCCGGGTGGCGGAGGAGCCGCTGCTGAGCATCCTGCACGTGTTCCCCCTCCTGCTGGCGGGCTACGCGATCATCGCCAGCCGCGCCTCGTCGCGCCGGGAGGCGCGGCTGAGACGGGAGCGGGTACGGGCCCGCCATGACGGCGAGGAACGCGAGCGCCGCCGCTGGGCGCGCGAGCTGCACGACGACACCCTCCAGGAACTGGGCGCGGTGCAGGTCGTCCTCTCCTCAGCCGCCGCCGACGGCGGGCCCGACGCGATGAGCAGCGCCATCGAGCAGGCGCGCGCCCTGGTCGGCAATCAGATCGTCTCCCTGCGGCACCTCATCGTGGACCTGCGCCCGGTGGTGCTGGACGAACTCGGCCTCCACCCGGCCCTCCAGGCGCTGTGCCGGCACACCTCCGAGACCTTCGGGATCCGCACCGACCTTCGTGTCACGTCCCACGGGGACGCGCTCGGCGGGCGGCTCGCGCCCGAGACGCAGGCGCAGGTGTACCGGATCGTCCAGGAGGCGATCACCAACGCCGTCAAGCACGCCGAGCCGACGCGCATCGTCGTGAGCGTGGAGGCCGACGCCGGCACGGCCCAGCTGACCGTGACCGACAACGGCTGCGGCATGCCGGAACAGACCGCGGCAGGCCGGTCCGTCCCGTTACGCACCCCGGACCAGGCGCCTCCGTACAGCCGCGGGATGGGTCTGTCCGCGATGCGCGAGCGCGCCGACCTCATCGACGCCCGCCTGACCGTGCGCAGCGCCCCGGGCGAGGGGACGACGGTCGCGCTGCGCGTCCCGCTGACACCGCCGGACGCATCAGGGGAGAGCCAGGACACGACGGAGCGTTGATCTGCGCTGCCGCCAGGACGTCGGTGGCACGCCGACCGACCCGCCCGGGGGCACACCCCGGGACGGGTGTGTTCCCGGGCCGGGTCGCGGGTGTCTCAGATGGTCGCCGTGTCGATCACGAAGCGGTAGCGCACGTCGCTGGCCTGGACGCGCTCGTAGGCCTCGTTGATCCGGTCGGCGGGGATCAGCTCGATCTCGGCACCGAGGTTGTGCTCGGCGCAGAAGTCGAGCATCTCCTGGGTCTCGGGGATGCCGCCGATGTTGG
The DNA here is from genome assembly GCF_033793585.1 of Streptomyces sp. MI02-7b. NCBI lineage: Bacteria > Bacillati > Actinomycetota > Actinomycetes > Kitasatosporales > Streptomycetaceae > Streptomyces > Streptomyces sp. MI02-7b. The sequence continues at coordinate 26,299 of NZ_JARAWX010000030.1, forward strand.
AGCTGGTCATCACACGGCGACGGCCGTACAGGGCCTTCAGGTCGAGCTGCACGGTCTCCTCGGGGAGGCCGACGTTGACCATCGCGCCGTCCGTGCGCAGCAACGACACGTAGGCGGAGAAGTCCAGACCCGCCGAGACGGTGTTCAGGACGATGTCGAAGGTGCCGGCCAGCTTCTCGAAGGTCTCCGGGTCGCTGGTGGCGTAGTAGTGGTCGGCGCCCAGGCGCAGACCGTCGTCCTTCTTGCGCAGGGACTGCGACAGGACCGTGACCTCGGCGCCGAGCGCGTGGGCGATCTTCACGCCCATGTGACCCAGGCCGCCCAGGCCGACGACGGCGACCTTCTTGCCGGGGCCGGCGTTCCAGTGCCTGAGCGGCGAGTACGTGGTGATGCCGGCGCACAGCAGCGGGGCGGCCACGTCCAGCGGCAGCCCGTCCGGGACACGGACGACGAAGTTCTGGTCGACGACGATCTTCTCGGAGTAGCCGCCCTGGGTGGGCCGGCCGTCCCTGCCGGTGCCGTTGTAGGTCCAGGTCGGTCCGCCGTCGGTGCAGTACTGCTCCAGGCCGGCCTTGCAGTTGTCGCACTCCTGACAGGACTCGACCATGCAGCCGACCCCGACGCGGTCGCCGACGGCGAACCTCGTCACACCGGGGCCGACCTCGGAGACGACGCCGGCGATCTCGTGGCCGGGGACCATCGGGAAGATGCCGGGACGCCAGCCGTCCTGGGCCTGGTGGATGTCGGAGTGGCAGATACCGGCGAACTTGATGTCGATCGACACGTCGTGTTCGCCGACCGCGCGCCGCTCGATGGTGGTCCGCTCCAGCGGTGCCTTGGGGGCGGGCGCGGCGTAGGCAGCAACAGTGGTCATGCCGGGGTCTTCTCCTCGTGGTCTGCGTGCCCGAGGCCTGACGTCCGGGCACGACTTCCAGCAGTCCCGAGCCTGCCCCAAGCCGGGCGCATCAGCGCTCCCCCGCCTTTTCGTACGACTGCTGTGCCTACCACTGGCAGGGTCAGGCTGCCCTGCGTACGACCAGGGGACGGCACGGATACTGGTGGTATGCACGAGCAACCCGAAGGCGCCGTCGGCCGGCCTTTGAACCGGCGGGCCGAGCTGAGCGAGTTCCTGCGCAGCAGGCGCGCCCGGCTGAAGCCGGAGGACGTCGGGCTGCCCGTCGTCGGGCGGCACCGCAGGGTGCCCGGCCTGCGCCGCGAGGAGCTGGCCCAGCTGGCCGGGGTCTCGGTCGCGTACTACACGCGCCTGGAACAGGGCAACGGCCAGAACGTTTCCGCGGAAGTGCTGGGCTCCATCGCCCGCGCGCTGCGTCTGACGGACGCCGAGTACGCGCATCTGACCCACCTGGTGAAACCGAAGGCGCACAAGAAGAAGCCGGCGGCGCGCCCGCCGCAGGCCCGGTCGGCGCTGTGGCGGCTGCTGGACTCGATGGAGGGCGTCCCGGCGTACATCGTGGGGCGGCGCTCCGACATCCTCGCCTGGAACCGGGCGGCGGCCGCGCTCTTCGGCGACTGGTCGGAGCTGCCCGCCGCCGAGCGCAACTGGGCGCGCCTGGTGTTCCTCCGTCCCGAGTACCGCGATCTGTTCGTCGACTGGGAGCAGAAGGCGATCGACATCGTGTGCGCGCTGCGCATGGACGCCGGCTGCTACCCCGACGACCCCAGGCTGTCCGCCCTGGTAGGTGAACTCTCCGTGAAGAGCGAGGAGTTCCGCCGCCTGTGGGCGCTGTACAACGTCAAGGAGAAGAGTCACGGCGTCAAGCGCCTGCGCCACCCGCTGGTCGGAGAGCTCCAGTTGCATTTCGAGCAGTTCCGGCTCGTGGACGACGCCGACATGGCCCTCGTGACCTTCCACGCCGAGCAGGGTTCGCCCTCCGCCGACTCACTGCGTCTGCTGGCCAGTTGGGGCGCGGACAGCACGCACCGGGTGCCGTCGGCCTGACCGGGGCCCTGCCCGGACCGCCGGGAAGGGACGGCGGCGGGCCCGCTCCGTCGGCCGACCGGCGCGACCACGCCGGAGGGGGGCCTTCCGGTCGCTTTCTTGACCTCGACGGCGGTCGAGGTTCTACGGTCCGTACATGAGCATGGAGACCACCGCCTGGACCCAGTTGCACAGCGTCATGAACGCCACGCAGGACCGCCGCCCCCTGGCCCGCGACACCCTGCGGCGTGTCGCGGCGTTCGCACGGCCGCACCGCCGCCGAATCACATGGTTCGTGCTGCTCAGCGTGGTGACCGCGCTGCTCGCCGTGGCCACCCCGGTCCTGGCGGGGCGGGTCGTGGACGCCATCGTCTCCGGGGACCGCTCCGGCCGGGTGACCGTCCTGGCCGCGCTCATCGCCGTCATCGCGCTCGCCGAGGCCGGTCTCGGGCTGGTGAACCGCTGGCTGTCGGCGAACCTCGGCGAGGGCCTGATCCTCGATCTGCGCACCGCCGTGTTCGACCACGTCCAGCGCATGCCCGTCGCCTTCTTCACCCGCACCCGCACCGGCGCGCTGGTCAGCCGCCTCAACAACGACGTGATCGGCGCCCAGCGGGCCTTCAGCAACACGCTGTCCGGGGTCGTCGGGAACCTGGTCACCCTGCTGCTCACGCTCGGCGTCATGCTCGCCCTGTCCTGGCAGGTCACGCTGCTCGCCCTGGTGCTCCTGCCGGTCTTCGTCGTACCGGCGCGGCGCACGGGCACCCGCATGGCCCGCCTGCAGCGGGAGGCCGCCGCGCACAACGCCGCCATGGGCACGCAGATGACCGAGCGCTTCTCCGCCCCCGGTGCGACGCTGGTGAAGCTCTTCGGCCGGCCCGCCGACGAGTCCGCCCAGTTCGCCGAACGCGCCCGCCGCGTGCGGGACATCGGGGTGCGCACCGCCATGGCGCAGTCGGCGTTCATCACCGCGCTCACCCTCGTCTCCGCCCTCGCGCTGGCGCTGGTCTACGGGCTCGGCGGCCACTACGCGCTCACCGGCACCCTCGAAGCAGGCTCCGTGGTCACCCTCGCCCTGCTCCTCACCCGCCTCTACGCGCCGCTGACGGCGCTCGCGGGTGCGCGTGTCGACGTCATGAGCGCCCTGGTCAGCTTCGAGCGGGTCTTCGAGATCCTCGACCTGTCGCCGCTCATCGCCGACAAGCCGGACGCCCGCGAGGTCCCGGAGGGGCCGCTCGCCGTGGAGTTCGAGAACGTGCGCTTCGGCTACCCGTCCGCCGAGAAGGTCTCGCTCGCCTCCCTCGAAGAGGTCGCGAGCCTGGACACCCGCGCGGGCGGCGAGGTGCTGCGCGGTGTCTCCTTCCGTGCCGAGGCCGGCCGCACGCTCGCGCTCGTGGGCTCGTCGGGGGCCGGGAAGTCGACCATCGCCCAGCTCCTGCCCCGGCTGTACGACGTGGACGAGGGCGCGGTGCGCGTCGGCGGGGTGGACGTGCGCGACCTGACGGCGGCGTCGCTGCGCGCCACGGTCGGCATGGTCACCCAGGACGGCCATCTCTTCCACGACACGATCCGCGCGAACCTCCTGCTGGCCAGGCCCGACGCCGGTGAGGACGAGCTGTGGGAGGTCCTGCGCCGGGCCCGCCTCGCGGACCTCGTGACCGAACTCCCGGACGGGCTCGACACCGTCGTGGGCGAGCGCGGATACCGGCTCTCCGGCGGCGAACGGCAGCGCGTGACCATCGCCCGGCTGCTCCTGGCGGGGCAGCGGGTCGTCATCCTCGACGAGGCCACGGCCCACCTCGACAACACCTCGGAGGCGGCCGTCCAGGAGGCCCTGGCCGAGGCCCTGGAGGACCGGACCGCCGTGGTCATCGCCCACCGCCTGTCCACCGTCCGGGCCGCCGACCTGATCCTCGTGGTCGAGGACGGGCGGATCGTCGAACGGGGCACGCACACCGAACTGCTCGCGGCCGACGGCAGGTACGCCGAGCTCCACCGCACGCAGTTCAGGACGGACGACGACCCGGAGCCGGAACCGGCCGGGGTCGCCTAGGCCGGGGCACGGCCTGTCCCGGTGGTGGCAGGCCGTGCACAATGAGGGGCCCCGGGAAGGCCGGAGCACGCGCACGCGACACATCCGAACCCGTGGAGAGCCCCGCCATGCGACGCACGACACGAACCGGCCGAGCAGCCACGTCCGGCTCCGGCAGGGCACCGGTACGGCGAGGCCTGCCGCTCCTGCTGACGGGAATCGCGGCCCTCGCCCTGACCGGGTGCGGCGGCACCGCGGACCCCGATCAGGGCCTGGAGGTGCGCCTGGTCAACGAATCGGCCTGGGACGCGCGCGTGGAGCACTGTCCCGACTGCGGTTCCCGCGGTTTGGTGGTCGTCGGCGCCCCGGACGGCGACATCTCCGCGGGCGGGGGTTCGTACCTCGGGTGGCACGAGAAGCGGCCCTGGCCGGTGGCGTACCGGGTCGTCGTGCACGGCGTGGAGTCGACGTGCCCCGTCATCACCCCGGCCCCCACCCCGGCCGGGCGGTCCACGGTGGGCGGCCGGGACATCGTCTACCTGGTGGATCGCGACGGGAAGTGCGTGGCCGGCCCGCCCGGCTGGGACGCAGTGGCCGACCACGCACCGCCCGTGAGCTGACCCGGGGCCGCCTCGCGTCCCCGGACGACGCGACGGATCCGGCGAGGGCCCTGCGCCTCCGCACCGAAGAGGGCCGGCAGTGCCCGGGCCTCCGCGGCTTCCGCGCCGAAGAACCGCTCGGCCAGGGCACGCGGCACCGCGGGCCCCGTGCATCGGTCCCGATCAGGGCCAGGGCATCGGCGGCCTCGCCCCCGGCCCGGAGGTCAGCCGTCCTGCCGGGACAGGGGGGCGCCCGGCCCCATGGGAGGGCCGGAGTCCCGCACGATCCCGATCCCGATCGGGGCGGTGGCGGTGGCGGCGACGGCTTCGGCGGGGAGGAGCACGGTCGCAGTCCGCCCGCCGGGCCGCCGGACGCTCGCCGGGTCGCCTATCCCCGGTAAGCCTCCAGCAGGCGGAGCCAGACCTCGCTGATCGTCGGGAAGGCGGGGACGGCGTGCCAGAGCCGTTCCACCGGCACCTCGCCGGTGACCACGACGGTGGCCGAGTGCAGCAGCTCGCCGACGCCCGGGCCGACGAAGGTGACCCCGGCCACGGTGCCGCGCTCGGCGTCGACCAGCATGCGCGCCTTGCCGCGGTATCCCTCGGCGTACTGGTGGGCGCCGGCGACGGCCGAGAAGTCGTGGTCCACGACCGTGACCCGGCGGCCGGTGCGCCGCGCCTCCTGCGTGGTCAGGCCGACCGCCGCGACTTCCGGGTCGGTGAAGACCACCTGCGGTACGGCCGCGGTGTCGGCGGTCGCGACGTGTCTGCCCCACCGGCGCTCGTCCACCGGCTCGCCCTGGGCGCGCGCCGCGATCACGGCGCCCGCGATGCGGGCCTGGTACTTGCCCTGGTGGGTCAGCAGGGCGCGGTGGTTGACGTCGCCGACGGCGTAGAGCCAGCCGTCGGTGACCGCGGTGACCTGGAAGGTGTCGTCGACGGTGAGCCAGTCGCCGGGGGTGAGGCCGACGGTCTCCAGGCCGATCGCGTCCGTGCGCGGGGCCCGGCCGGTCGCGAACAGGATCTCGTCGGCGGCCAGGCGGTCGCCGTCCGCCAGGGTGATGCGCAGTTCCCCGCCCGCGTCGTCGTCCCGCGTCACGGAGGTGACGGAGGCCCCCAGGCGTACGTCGGCACCCGCTTCCCGCAGGGCGTCGGCGACCATCTCCCCGGCGAACGGCTCCATCCGCGGGAGCAGCCCCTCGCTTCCCCGGACCAGCAGGGTGACCTGTGAGCCGAGGCCCTGCCAGGCGGTGGCCATCTCGACCGCTACCACCCCGCCGCCGACGATGGCCAGCCGGCCGGGCGCCCGGTCGGCGCCGGTCGCCTCGCGGCTGGTCCACGGCCGGACGTCGGCCAGATGCGGGAGGTCCGGCAGCGCCGCTCCCGTGCCGGTGCACACGGCGACCGCGTGGCGGGCGTGCAGGCGTACGGTCCCGCCGTCGGGGGTGCGCACCACCACCTGGCGGGGCCCGTCGATCCGGCCGTGGCCGCGGACCAGGTCGACGGAGACCGAGGCCAGCCATTCGGCCTGGTCGTCGTCGTGCCAGTGATGGACCATGGCGTCGCGGTGCGCGAGGACGGCGGACACGTCCAGCGGCCCTTCCACGGCCTGCCGCAGTCCCGGCACCCGGCGGGCGTCGGCGCGCGCCAACACGGGCCGCAGCAGCGCCTTGCTGGGCTCGCACGCCCAGAACGAGCACTCACCGCCGAGCAGTTCGCTCTCCACGATCACGGTGCTCAGACCCGCGGCACGGGTCCTGTCCGCGACGTTCTCACCGACCGGCCCTGCGCCGATGACGACGACGTCGTAGGTGCGGGACGTCTCGGTCTCGGTCTGTGTCATGGGTGTTCCCGTGCCTCTCTCGGTACGCGAAGGCGTCGCTCAGCGGCCGGGGAGGCGGGTGGTCACTTCCTGGAGGACCCATTCGTTGCCGTCCGGGTCGCTGAACGAGGCGAAGGACCCGTAGCTCGCGCGCTCGGGGTGCGGGCCGGCGACCCGGTCCTTGTCACCGGCGTGGTGGAAGACGCCGCCCGCGTCGTGGAACACCTCGCTGACGTCGACGCCGCGCCCGACGAGCTCGGCCCGCGCCTGCTCGACGTCGGTGACGACGATGTGCAGGCCCTGGGCCGAGCCCGGGGCCGCGGTGGTCACGTCGTCGCCGAAGAGGATGGAGCACTGCGATCCGGGGGGCGTCAGGTGCACGACCCGGAAGCCCTTGTCGTCGGAGTAGTCGACGTCCAGCCGGAAGCCCATGCCCTCCTCGTAGAACCGCTTGGAGCGGTCGACGTCGGATACGGGCAGAACGAGCACTTCGAGCTTCAGGTCCATCGTCGTCCATCTTTCCGTGGGGGATTTACATCACCGGTCTGACTGGTGACGAGCATGACCGACGAGAACGTCACCTGTCAAGGAGGTGATGTGCGAGCCGGGGAGAGCGGCGGGGATCAGCCCTGGTCGGCCAGGTCGCCGCCGGCGACCTTCCGGAGCGCGGCCGTGAGCGAGGCGAGGTCCTGGCCCTCGAAGTGATCGACGAGGTTCTGCCGCACGGTGGCCAGGAACGTCGGCCAGGCCCGCTCCAGACGGGCGAGCCCGGCATCGGTCAGCACGGCGTTCCACCCGCGCCCGTCCTCGGTGCACTTGACCCGCTGGACCCAGCCCTGCTTCTCCAGCCGGATGACCACACGGGTCACGCCGCTGAGCGAGAGGTTGCAGGCGTCCGCGAGCTCGCTCATCCGCAACTGCGCCTCGGGGGCCTCGGACAGGTGCATCAGCGAGGTGTACTCGGAGAGCGGCAGTCCCGCCTCGCGCACCAGGTCGTTGTCGACCACGCGGGGCAGCACCAGCATCACCCGGCTCAGCTCGCGCACGAACGCCTCCTCGCGCGCGCTGAGGGGCTGCAGTGGTTGCGGTGCCTGGGGCGACCGCGATGACCGGGGTGACTGCTCTCGGGGCGACACGTCCTCACCCTAACTGCTTGACAGGTCAAGAGGGCACCGCGGGACGGCGCGCGCCGGCGTGGCGGCGCCGCCCTCGCGCGGGGTGATGACGCCACGTCAGGGTCTCTGTACCGTGGCCGGGATGCGGATCCTTCACCTGTCCGACATCCACATCGGCCCCGACGACGCGCCGAACGCCCGCGGCGTCGACGCCCGGGAGTCCCTGCGCAGGATGCTCACCGACCTGGAGGCGGTACCCGGCATCGGCACCGTCGTCGTCAGCGGGGACGTCGCCGACGACGGCTCGCCGGAGGCGTACACCGCGGCGCGCGACATGGTGCGGGAGTTCGCCTCGCGCAAGGGGGCCCCGGTGGTCTTCTGCACCGGCAACCACGACGAGCGCGGCGCCTTCGCCAAGGTGCTGGGCAGCGGCCACATCGGCATCGACGGGCGCGACACGGCCACCACCGTGGTCGACTCCCCGGAGGGCGAGCGGGCGGCCGCCAGCACGATCGACGGCCACCGCCTCATCACGCTCGACTCGCTCGTCCCCGGCAAGGTCTACGGAAGGGTCGGCGCCCGCCAGCTCGACTGGCTCCGGCAGGTGCTGGCCGCGCCCGCGCCGAACGGGTCGGTGGTGGTCCTCCACCACCCGCCGGTCACCCTCGACGTCGAGGTCCAGAAGACCCTGGGCCTCCAGGACGCGGCCGAACTGGCGGACGTCGTGCGCGGCACGGACGTACGGCTCGTCCTCTGCGGCCACTTCCATCTCCAGCTCTTCGGCCACCTCGCGTCCGTCCCGGTGTGGGTGACCGCGGGGGTCCTCAGCCGGATCGATCTGACGGCCCCGCCGGGGACCGAGCGGGCCGTACGCGGGGCCTCGGCGACCCTCGTCGACCTCGCCGGTCCTTACGCCCCGATGTTCCACGTGCTGCACGCACGCGACCCGCGGGCGGGCGAGACGGTGTACGAGCTCGACCGCGACCAGCTCCGCTCGGTCATCGACCGGCTGGGGCCCGGTGCCTGATCAGGGGGCGACGACGACCTTGCTGACCAGCGGGAGGTGGTCCGACGCCGTCTCGTCCACGTGCACGACGTGCGTGAGGAGCGGCTTCACCTTCTTCGTGGTGTAGATGTCGTCGATCCGCTCGGCCGGAGCCTCGGCGGGGTACGTCGCCCCGTCGCCGCGCGGGTGCGGGGACGTCGCCCAGGCGTCGGTGTAGGCGCTCTGCAGGGGCTGGGACTCCGGCGCGGTAGGAACGGCGTTGAAGTCGCCCACGAGGATCGCCGGCTGGGTGGCGCCGATCCTGTCGACGATCTGCGGGGTCTGCTGCAGCCGGTCGGTCTGCGAACTGGCCGCCAGGTGGGTGCAGTAGAAGTGCACGGTCCTCCCGCGGACGTCGAGCGCGGCGTGCAGCAGCCCGCGCTGCTCCTGGCCGGGCGACTTGTACAGCCAGGTGTTGTCCGACTCCGTGATCGCGTAGCGGGACAGGATCGCGGTGCCGTACTGGATCCTGTGGTCGCTGCCGGCCGGGGGCGCGTTGTCGATGTTGGCGCCGAACACCACGTGGTAGCCCAGCAGCGCGGCCAGATCGGCGGCCTGGTCGGCCCAGTCGCTGCGCCCGGAGTAGTGGTTGTCGACCTCCTGGAGCCCGACCACGTCGGCGCCGCTCTCGCGGACGACGTCCGCGATCCGCCGGACGTCGAGCACGCCGTCGGTGCCCTGGGCGTGGTGGATGTTGAACGTCATCACGTCCAGCACCCGCGGCCCTCTGCCCTCGGCGGCCGACGCCTCGGCGATCCCGGAGGTGGTGACAGTGGTGAGCGCGGTGACGACAGCGAGCGCGGCCAGGGTCCGGCGCAGCATGAAAGATCCTCCTGGGGTGGGGACGGGGGCGGAACGATCACGATCGTCGTCCTCCACCCTGGCGGAGTCGTGACCGCCAAATGAACGGCCCCCCGACTCCCCGTGGAGAACCTGCAGGTCATCCGTCCACAGGGAGCTGCCGGCACCACCAGGAGCCGCAGCCGCAGCCCCAGGAGGGGGGCTGTCCACGTGCCGCCAGGAGCGTGCGGGCCTCCGGGCCGGGGACCACAACGTCCGATGGACACCGAGGACGTGCATGCTGGTGGAGGCGCCGCTCACGGAGGCGTTGCGGGCGACGCTGCTGAATCCGGGGTCGGCCGCTCGCGCACGCGCCAGCCGGCCGGGCTTGACCCTCGACCTGGTGCAGGGCTCAGAGTTCCGGGTGTGGAGAGCGAGATGCGCAGTATCGGCGAGATGGCCCGGGACAGTGGGCTGGGCGTGAGCGCCCTGCGGTTCTACGACCGGGCCGGCGTGCTGGTGCCGGCCTGGGTGGATCCCGTGAGCGGCTACCGCTGGTACGACGCCGAGCAGTTGGAGGAGGCCAGGCTGCTGGCCCGGCTGCGCAGGGCGGGGATGCCGCTCGCGGACATCCGGCTGGTGCTGGCGGGCTGGTCCGGCCGGGACACCGGCCTGGTGCGGCAGTTGCTCGAGTCGCATCTGCGCCGTCTCGAACGGACGCTGTCCGATGCCCGCATCGAGTTCTCCACGGTCCGAGCCCTTCTCGATCGCAGGGAGAATCCCATGACCTCGACCAGCACGCCCCCCGCCGCCCGGCTGGACCTGCCCGCGGCCGAGTTGGCCGCGGCCTTGGACGCGGTCCGCTTCGCCGCCGGCACCGACCCGGAACTGCCCATGCTCGGCGGTGTCCTGTTCGACATCGAGGACGGGATCCTGCGGGTCGTGGCCACCGACCGGTACCGGATGGCGGTCGCGCGAGCGGGCGCCACCGCACATGACGGGCCCCGTACGCAGGTCGTCGTACCGTCCCCGCTGGCCGACGCCATGCGGGCGCTGCTGAGCGACGGCGGGTCCGTCCGGCTCACCGTCGACGGTGACCGCGTGGCCCTGGAGGCGGGGGACCGGCAGGCGGCCGGCCGGCGTGTCGACCACGACTTCCCCGACTACCGTCGCCTCATCCGCGTGCCGGCCGGGCGGCGCGCCCTCGTCGACGTCCCGGCGTTCCGGGCGGCGGTGGAGGCCGGTCCGGTCCGCGCCGGTGAGGTGCGGGAACAGGACGGCGTGTCCTTCGACATCGTCGTACTCAAGGTGACCGACGACGGCACGGTGGGTGTCTGCGGGGGCGAGGGCGGCGACGACGCGGGCGATGTCGCCGTCAACCGCGACTTCCTGCTGCACGCCCTGGCCGCCGGAGACCAGGACCGGCTGATCCTGGAGTTCGGCGCTCCCACCGCGCCGCTGGCGGTCCGCAGGACCGACGCCGAGGACACCTTCTCGCTCCTGATGCCCGTCCGCCTGGAGGACTGACCCGGCGTGCCGTGGCACCGGCCCGGGCGGCGTCGTCGAGGCCGACGCCGCCCGGGCCGACCGGTCAGGCGCGGGAGAAGAGCCCGATGCCCTCCGGGACCGGCCGCTCGGCGCCGCCGGTCGGGTGGTTGCGCACCACGGGCAGCCCGGTAACCGCGTCACGGGTCACGAGGGTGGACGAGCCGCCGCCGTCCAGGTTGACACCGTTGTCGGCGCCCACGCTCTGGAAGACGCCCGCGAGTTCGGCGACGGTCAGGCCCGCGCCGCTCTCCGCGGTGCCGTCCAGCACCAGCAGGTACAGCAGCCGGCCGCCGTCACCGAAGGCCGCACCGGTGCGGGTCGCCACGGCCTTGTTGTCCAGGCCCGAGATCGGCTCGCCGTCGCGCAGCACCGGGTTGCCGCCGACCGCGAACTTCAGACGGTTGCCCCCGGCGGAGTCCAGGTCCTCGGAGACCCGGATGTGCTCGCCGATCTCCAGCGAGCGCAGCTCCGCCGCGCCGGCCTCGCGGCCGACCAGGACCACGGAGTCCGCGTCGATGGCGCCGGCCCCGATGGTGGACGAGCCGGACACCACGCGGTTGTTGCGCACGGTCACCTCGTAGACGTCCGTGCTGCACGCGGCGGCCCGTACGGTGTCGGTGCCGCAGGTGGCGCGCATGCGCGAGATGTCGCCCCACTGGGAGGTGAAGGCGCCGATGCCGCCGACGGGGATCGCGTACTGGTTGAACCCGTCGAGGCCGAGCTCCTTGTCCCGGTGCCCCTTGATGGAGCCGTCGAGGGTCAGCGAGTCCAGATGGGCCACGTTCTTGTAGTCGACGCCGATCACGTCACGGGTGGACGTGCCGGGCGAGAGGCCCGGCCCGAAGCGCTGGCCGTTCGGCACGGCGGACTTGAGCGCCACACCGTTGTCGATGGCCGGGCCCACCGCGGAGTTCGTGGCCGGCACGCCGGGGTGCTGCGTCTCGTCGATGTTGAAGAAGTCGGCGTTGACGCCGGCCACCGCGCCCTGCGCCGAGACCAGTTGGGAGAGCTTCGTGCGGGCGGAGACCTTGCCGGGGGTCAGCATGCCGACCGAGACGCGGCTGTCGCTCAGGTCGGCGGTGATCACGTGGCCGGTGACCTTGCCGTGCGAGGCGGTCACGGAGAAGGCCTGGTACGTGATGCCCGGCGCGACGGTCACGTCCTCCGCCAGCCGGACCCGCTCGACGGCGTCCGCCTGGGTGATACCGGCGCCCAGGACCGTCACGCTCATGGTGATCGCCGCCGCAACGGACGCGGCCGCCGTACGGGCCCGCCCTGTCATTCTGGTCATGTGTGTCCCGTCATATGTGCATGCATGGCGCACGAATATCCGCCGGAGCCATGAGATGCGGTCCGGAGGAATAGCCGGTGGCAGTTCTCTGACGGGGCGGCGAATCTTGGCGGACCGGGCGCAGAGCCCGCGGGCGCGCGCGGAGTCCGCGGGCGCGCGGCCGGGCGCGGGTGAACCCGCGGCGTTGCTCAGGCGGCGGCGCCGAACCACCGTGACAGCGGGCCGAGCAGATCCGCCTGGTCCTCGCCCGCCCACACCACATGGCCGTCCGGCCGCAGCAGCACGGCGGGCACGTCCAGTTCCCCGCCGGCCTCGGCGGCGTCGACCACGTGGTCGACGCGATCCGCCCAGCCGGCCACCGACAGCCGGCCCGTACGGTCGAGCAGGAGCCCGCGGCCGCCGTGCATCAGCGCGTAGAGGCGCCCCCGCCGCAACCGCACGTCCCGCAGCCGTCGCCCGAGCAGCTGGTGGCCCTCGCCGACGTCGTAGCGGATCCCGATCGCGGTGATCCTCTCGACCAGGTGCCGGTTCACGTCCTCGAAGCGCACCAGTTCGGACAGCAGACGGCGCACCGAGCGCGGGCCGGGCTCGGTGCTCATCAGCTCCATCTGCGCGCGGGTGTTCTCCAGGACGTCGGCGGCCACCGGGTGCCGCTCGGCGTGGTAGCTGTCCAGCAGCCCGTCCGGCGCCCAGCCGTTGACCTCGGCGGCCAGTTTCCAGCCGAGGTTGAACGCGTCCTGGATACCGAGGTTGAGTCCCTGCCCGCCGGTCGGCGGGTGGACGTGCGCCGCGTCGCCGGCCAGCAGCACCCGGCCGGTGCGGTAGCGCTCGGCCTGCCGCGTGGCGTCGCCGAAGCGGGACAGCCGGCGCGGCGAGTGCACGCCGAAGTCGGTGCCGGCGAACACCCGCAACTGCCGCTTGACCTCGTCGAGGGTCGGCGGGACCGAGCGGTCCCCGGCGACCCCCGCCGCGGGCACGACGACGCGGTACACCCCGCCCCCGAAGGGCCCGACCCCGAACCGCTTCTGGGTCCTGCGGACTTCGGCCACCACGGCGGCCACCTCCTCCGGCGCCGCGGTCACCTCCATCTCGCCCAGCAGCGTCTCCACCCGGGTGGGTTCGCCGGGGAAGCCGACGCCGAGCACCTTGCGCACCGTGCTGCGCCCGCCGTCGCAGCCGACGAGCCAACGCGAGCGCAGGCGTGTGCCGTCGGCCAGTTCGGCGGTCACCCCCTGGTCGTCCTGGCTCAGTCCGACGAGTTCGCGGCCGCGGTGGATCTCGGCGCCGAGTTCGGCCGCGCGCTCGGCGAGCAGGCGGTCGGTGGCGGGCTGCGGAATGCCGAGGACGTAGGGGTGAGCGGTGTCCAGCCGGTCGGGCCAGGGCATGTCGAAGCCGGCGAAGAGACCTCCGGCCGCGGACCGCTTCCCGACCGCGAGGAAACGCTCCAGCAGACCGCGCTGGTCCAGCACCTCGATGCTGCGCACGTGCAGACCGAGAGCCCGGACGAAGCCGGCCGGCTCCGCCTCCTTCTCCAGCACGACCACGTGCACGCCGTGCAGCCGCAATTCCGCCGCCAGCATCAAGCCGGTCGGCCCCCCGCCGGCCACGATCACGTCGATCACGCCGTTGTCGTCGTTGTCGTCGTTGTCGTTGTTGGCGTCGGTCACGAAATCCCCCAGGAGCGCACGTACTTCACGAACCGGCCCATTCGGCAGTTCTGCCGTCCGTCGCGGATTCTGCGGCACGACCGGGGGCTTGCCGCAAGGCCCCCGGTGCGCTATAAGTTGAGAGTGGCGAGGAGGGTACGACCCCCTCGCCTTCGCTGTCTCCTTGTGCCGTCCGGCGGCGGACGGGCGGGCACGGGGGAATGCGCTTGATCGGCCGCTCCCCCTCGTATAGCAATGCTCCCGTGATGCATGGCGAGAAGATCGGGCTGCGCGCCCGGCAGGAGAGCGACGTCGACGTTCTCCATTCCGAGCTGTACGACGACGTGGCCGTACGGTCGCGCGCCGACTCCCGCCCGTGGCGGCCCGTCCCGCGGGATGCGGGCCGGTCGCCTTTCGCGGTGACCGATCCGGCGGACGGGGCGGCCGTGTTCTCCGTGGTGGAGCTGGAGTCGCAGGAACTGGCGGGCGAGGCCCTGCTCTGGGGCATCGACACGCACAACAGGACGGCGCACATCGGGATCTCCCTGCGCCCGGCGTTCCGCGGCCGCGGCTTCGCCGTCGACGTCGTGCGCACGCTGTGCGAGTACGGATTCGCGGTCCGCGGACTGCAGCGGCTCCAGATCGAGACCCTCGCGGACAACGCCCCGATGGTCGCGGCCGCGACCGCCGCCGGGTTCGTGCGCGAGGGCACCCTGCGGCGCTCCGCCTGGGTGTACGGGGCGTTCGCGGACGAGGCCGTCCTCGGCCTGCTCGCGAGCGAGTGGACGCCCCGGACGTGAACAGCGCCCGCACCGAAGGCCTGATGGGCACCCGCCTGGTGGCGGCCGGAGCCGCCGTGCTGACCGTCGGCGCGGGCCTGGGGCTGCGGGCCGTGGCGGCGGGGAGCGTGGCCAAGTACGGCGGGGACGCGCTCTACACCCTCCTGCTGGTGGCGCTCGCCGTCCTGGTGGCGCCACGGATCCGGCCGCTCGTGGCCGCCGGAAGCGCGCTGGCTCTCAGTTGGGCGGTGGAGTTCCTCCAACTCAGCGATGTGCCGGCGGAGCTGGCCGCGCGGAGCACCGCCGCCCGCCTCGTGCTCGGCTCGACCTTCAACGCACCCGATCTGTTCTGGTACGCGGTCGGTGCCGCGGTGGGCGGGCTCGTCCACGGCGCGGTGGGTTCCGCGCTGTCCCGCCGGCCCGTGCCGTATTCGCCGCACCCCCTTCACCAGGGGGAATGAGGTTCCCGGCAGGCCTCCCGCAGCCGCTCCGAAGACGGCCGAAAGTACGCCATTCGGGGAAAATCCTTGGACTCCGGGGATTCCGGCGCGGGACACTCCCCTCCCCCGCGCCTCTCGCTGTCGAGGCGCGCGCCCGAACCGGGCCGGGGCGCCGCACGGCCCGTGAATCCGCACGTGGCGGGCCGCCGTACGACAACACGGGGTTGTGATGGGACTGTCTGAGGAACACGCGGGTACACCGGGCAAGGGCTCGGTCGTCCTCGCGCTTCGCCACTACGGAAGGGAGCTGTCCCGGCTGCGGCGTTGGACGGCGCCCGCGATGCTCCTGCCGGCGCTGGGCAACATCTGCATCAACTATCTGGCGCCGCTGATCGTCGCCAAGCTCGTCGGCCGCGTCGCCGGCGGCAGCGCCATCGGCTACGCGACCGCCCTGCCCTACGTCCTCGGCTTCGCCGGTGTGCTGCTGGTCGCGGAAGCCCTGTGGCGGCTCGGTCTGCACTGCCTGAACCGCCTCGACGCCCTCGGCATCGAGCACTTGTACGTCGTCGGCATGGACGAGCTGTTCGCCAAGGACGCCGCGTTCTTCCACGACAACTTCGCGGGATCGCTGACCAAGCGGGTGCTGAGTTTCGCCTCCCGGTTCGAGGAGGTCATCGACACGGTCACGTTCCAGATCATCGGCACTCTCGTGCCGCTGCTGTTCGGCTCGGTGGTGCTGTGGCGCTACGAACCGCTGCTCGTCGTCGGGCTCGTGACGATGATCGCGCTCACGGCGCTGTGCGTGGCCCCGCTGATCCGCCGCCGCCAGGCGCTCGTCAACCAGCGTGAGGCCGCGCTGGCCCGGGTGTCGGGCCACGTCGCCGACAGCCTGGCCAACATGGACACGGTGCGGGCGTTCGCCGCCGAGGAGCGCGAGGCGGCCGAGCACCGGCGCCGTGTCGCGGAGTCGCGGCGGCTCACTCTGAAGTCGTGGGACTACGGCAATCTGCGTATCGACACGCTGGTCGCGCCGCTGTCGGTGCTGACCAACGGCCTGGGTCTGCTGCTCGCGATCACCCTCGGCAGCAGCGGGCACTCCGGGGCGCACAACGTGGAGGCGATCGTGGTCGCCTTCACCTACTACACCAACGCCACCCGGATCATGTTCGAGTTCAACCAGATCTACCGCCGCCTGGAAAGCTCGATGACCGAGGCGGCGCAGTTCACCGAACTGCTGATGACCCCGGCGACGGTGCTCGACCCTCAGTCCCCGGAACCGTTGCGGGGCGGGTCGCGCCGGTCGGCCGACGTCCGCTTCGAGCAGGTGACCTTCGCCCACGCGGGCGCGGAGCCCCTCTTCGAGGGCCTTGACCTGGCGGTGCCCGGCGGGGAGAAGATCGGCCTGGTGGGCCGGTCCGGCGGCGGCAAGAGCACGATGACCCGGCTCCTGCTGCGGATGAAGGACATCGACTCCGGCCGCATCCTGGTCGGCGGTCAGGACATCAGCGGTCTGCGCCAGGCCGATCTGCGCAGCCTGATCGCCTACGTGCCGCAGGACCCCGCGATGTTCCACCGCACGCTGCGGGACAACATCGCGTTCGCCCGGCCGGAGGCCACCGAGGCCGAGATCCGCCGCGCGGCCGAGGCGGCGCACGTCACGGAGTTCGCCGACGCGCTGCCGGAGGGCTTCGACACCATGGTGGGCGAGCGCGGCATCAAACTCTCCGGCGGACAGCGCCAGCGGGTCGCCCTCGCCAGGGCGATCCTGCGGGACGCGCCGATCCTGCTGCTCGACGAGGCGACCAGCGCACTGGACTCCGAGAGCGAGGTCCTGGTCCAGGAGGCGCTGTGGCGGCTCATGGAGGGTCGCACCGCGCTCGTGGTGGCCCACCGCCTGAGCACGGTCGCCACCATGGACCGGCTGGTCGTCCTCGACCACGGGCGCATCGTCGAGCAGGGCACCCACCAGGACCTGCTCGCCTCGGACGGCGCCTACGCGAAGCTGTGGCAGCACCAGTCGGGCGGCTTCCTCGACGACACCCCGCGGGAACGGGAGGCGACCCCCACCCCGTCCTGATCGGCGGCCCCGGGCAGGAGGCGGTCGCCTCACCCGCGGAGCGCGTCCGCCATGTCCCGGGCCGAGGAGGGCGTCCCGGGCATGCGGTGGCCGCCGTACCGCACAGGTACCCGGTCCAGGGCCGGGACCATGGACCGGGAGCGTTCCTCGGACACGCGCTCCAGGACGGTCGTGCCGGTCTCGGCCTCCAGGGCCGGGGCGTAGCCGGCCCTGCGCAGGGCGGCGAGGGTCTCGTCGGGCGGCGCGGTGGAGATCAGCACCGTCGGCGCGATGCGCCGCAGGCCCAATGCGGCGAGGCCGCGGGTCTGGGCGACCTCGGCGATCAGTGCCGTGTCGTCGGAGCGGACGCAGCACGCGGAGCGCACCACGCGCAGCCGCCCGTGCCCGCGGGCGATGTCCTTGACGGTGTACGCCAGCGGCTGCGGCAGTTCGGTGCCCGGCTCGCGGACCGCGGTGAGGCGTTCGAGGATGTCGTCGGCGCTCCATCCCGCGTCGAAGGCGCGGCGCAGTGAGACGGGGGTGATGCGCCAGACGACGGCGTGCCCCTCGGACTCGATGTCGCCGACCGCGGACAGGAGTGCGGCCAGGTCGGGGGCGGGAGCGCCGGTCACCGTGGCGGTTGAGTCGGCCTGGAACCGGGCCGTGGTGCTGGGCGCCGGGAGCATCGCGCGCAGGGCCTCGCGCAGGGCCGCCACCGCCTCGGCCAGGTCCGGATGTGCGGCCAGGCCCTTCCCCAGCCGGGCCGTGCCCTCGGCCGCCGGGTCGGCGTCCGCGCCCGGGACGGCCGGGTAGTGGCGCCCGGCCCCGGCCTCGAGGAGGCCGACGATCGCGCGGCCCGCCCCGGTGAGTGCGCCGTGCGCCACCAGGCCGAACAGCTCGGCCTCGGCGAGGGTGGCTTCGAGCCGCCCGGCCAGGCGCTCGTCGATTTCGCCGTGGCCGTCGCGTCGGAGCCCCAGCACCGGCTGGAACCAGGCGGCACGGTCGAGGAGTTCGGCGTGCGCCGGTGCGCCGGCGACCAGCCCGTACCCGTCCGGCAGGGTGGCCAGCGCTCGCAGCACGCCGTGCCGCAGCGCTACGGCGTACGGATCCTGGGGGCTGATCAGTGCCACCGGCGTCTCGTCCTGCTCCGGCCAGTGGGTGAGCACCTCCGGCACCACGGCCCAGGCCGCCATCAGCGGCAGCAGTTTCCCGGCGGGCGTGGCCGCCGCCCACGCGTCGTACCGGTCGGTGGCGAGCAGCCGCGCCGAGGGCTTCGGCGCGCCGGGACGGGTACGCCCCCTCCCCCGGCCGCGCACCGCGGGTTCCGGCTCGTCGGCCTTGGGGGCGGCGAGGCCGGCGTTCACCGCCAGGTCGAGCCAGAGCCGGGTGTGCTCCTCGCTCGTTCCGGCCGCCTTCGCCAGCCGCCGGGTGTCGCGCACCGCGACCCCGCCGGCCTTGCGCACCGCCAGGGGGTGCGCGGCCAGTTCCCGCAGCACCAGTTCGGCCCGCCACGCGGCGGCCCCGGCCGCCATCGCGCCCTGCCCGTCCCAGTCGTGGGGCAACTCGGCGACGCAGGTGAGCGGTTCCGCGTCCAGGCTCAGGGCCCGAGTGGGACCGTCCAGCCGCAGGGCGCGGCCCACCTCGTAGGGCAGTTCCACCAGATCCGGCCCGACCGGCACCACCATGCCGCGTTCCGCGAGCCAGTCGGTGCCCTCGTCGCCGCTGCCGCCGTCCCGGAAGGTGTACTTGTCGTCCGGGCCGCCCGCGTGGCCCCCGTACCGGGAGACGAAGCGGCGCGTCCGCATCAGTGGAGGCCCCGGCACCATGTGGTCCAGCAGCTCGTGGGCCGCCGCCGGCGCCTTGGCCACCAGCTCCCTTACCCGGCCGGCGTCCGCGAGCAGGGCGCCGATCGCCGCCTGGGCGTCGGCGCGGGTGCGCGGCTCGATGCCGAGCGCGGCGGCGATCCGCTTGATCTCGGGCGCGTTGTAGGCACGGGTCAGGAGGGTGTCCAGCGGCCTGCCGTAGCCGTCCATCCGGGCCGCCCAGGTGTGCAGCAGGGAGGGCAGCGCCAACTGGCCGGGAGGAGCGGGCAGCAGCAGTGCGCGGTACCGCAACCGGTCCAGCGCGGAGGTCAGGTGCTCGCTGGGCGTCCCGCCCCGTTCGAGCCGGTCCCGCACGTCCGCCTCGGGTACCAGCCGCTGGTAGGAGTCCACCAGGGGCGGCTCCGGCCGCCAGGAGTACGCGGCCCGCTCCGGGGCGGCGACCGGGCCGTACGTTTCCAGCGCTCTGGCCGCCACCCATGCGAGCAACTCCACGTCCCCCGCGGTCCCGGCGGCTACGGCGCGCTCCACGGAGGCGTCGGTCAGCAGGTGTTCCGCCAGATGCCGGAACGTGTCGATCCGCGTGTAGCCCGCGGCATGGGGCAACTCACGCTCCTCCAGCAAGGCGGTCAGACGCTCGCCGGGGAGCCCGCCGAGCCACCTCTCCAGGGCAGTGCGCTCATCCACGCGTCCGAGCCTAGGGCAGCGCCACCGCCTCGCCGGGCACCGGACGCCCCGCGCCGCGAACAGGCCCGCAGGAAAACCGGATTGGCGAAGCACCGGACACCCGACCTGCGCGCGGCCAACGGCTGGGGACAGGAAAGGCTCGAAGGCCTCACCGTGGCGGCGTCCGCCTCGGCAGCGGTGAGGGCGTCTTCGGGCGCCGCTGATCCGTGAACGCACTCGCGCGGACGGATCTCTCAGTAGCGGTCGAGGATCAGGTCCGTCTTGAGGATGTCGCCGTGGTAGAGCCAGCCGTTCCGGTCGGCGGCCGCGATGGCGTCGGTGTGCAGCCGGGAGGCGTCGGCGTAGGTGTCGGCCTTGAACGACAGCTCGATCACGTACTCGGTGCCGGTCCCGGCGGCGTTCTTGACGGGCAGCACCTCGATGCTCGCGTCGTCGGACGCCTCCCAGGCGCCCGACCACACCTGGGCGGTCACCGGGCCGTGGGCGCGAGAGGCGGAGAGGGTGTCGCCGCCCCAGTTGTCGCCGGACCAGTCGTCGAGCTTGCCGGGGATCTCGGCGACCAGCCACCCGCGCCCGGTGGTGCTCGACGGCATGGAGGTGCCGGAGTAGCCGCTCGCACTGTGGGACTTCTCGTTGGTGAAGCTGAGGGTCTGCTTGGCGTAGCCCCAGTCCACCTCGGCGTCGTAGTTGGTGTCGCTGCTGTCGAAGCCCTGCGCGTTCGCCTGGTTCAGGGCGCCGGTGATGTCGCCGTTGGCGACCGCGTAGCGCTTCTTGTAGCTCTCCTCGAACGAGGACCCGGACTTGTGGCGGAGCCGGACGCTCCAACCCTGGGCGTCGAGGGCCTGCACGTCGGTGTCGAAGTACTCGTACGAACGCGCCTTGGCGGAGCCGGAGATGCCGAAGGCCGCCTTCACGGCCGCCGTCGGGCTGTGCGAGGCGTCGAGCGCGGCGGTGGTGAGGTTGATCTTCACTTCGTACGTCGGTACGGCGTTGGACGCGGCGAACGCCGGTGTCGCGGGGGCGAGGACGGCGAAGGACGCGGTGAGGGACGCGGCGAGGGCGATCACGGACGCGATGGGCGTGCGACGGCCCAGTGAAGTGATGGACATGCCAATAACTTCCGGCCGGCGGATGATCAACACGTATGCGCCGTCCGTGATCCACATGAAGCGCAGGCGTCGATACGGTCGCGGCGGGCCCGGCGGCGGGTCGGGCGCTCACGACGGGACGGCGGTCACCCGGTCCCAGAACCAGTAGAGGCTGACGATCACGATGGGCGCGGTCATGGCGGGCAGCACCCAGCGGTGCGCGGGGGCCCTGCGGAGCAGCACCAGCAGCGGGAACACGACCACGATGATGCCCAACTGCACGGCTTCGATACCGACGTTGAAGCTCAGCAGCGACAGCAGCAGTTCCCACGACCAGCTCTCGTCGATGCCGAGCGCCCCCGCGAAGCCCAGGCCGTGGACCAGGCCGAAGAGGAAGACGACCGGCAGCCGCCAGCGCCCGGTGCCCTCCCGGTCGCGCAGGAGGATGCCGGCGCAGGCCATGACGGCGATGGAGGCCGCGATGACCGGTTCGACCACGGCCGCGGGCACGCTGACCACGCCCATGGCCGCCAGCAGGAAGGTGACGCTGTGGGCGGCGGTGAAGGCGGTCGCCGCGAGGAGCACGTCGCGCAGGCCGCTGGCGCCGATGAGCAGCGAGAGCAGGAAGAGGACGTGGTCCAGGCCGAACAGCAGGTGTTCCGTGCCGAGCAGGAAGAACTCGGTGATCTGGTGGCGGGATTCGTGGGGTCCGCCGGTCTTCAGAGTGGGCTCGGCGGCCGTCAGCACCTGGGAGCCGCGCTGCCCGTCGATGTCGTAGTGGACGATCGTCTCCGTGCTGTGCACGAAGCTCTCGGCGTCCGGGAACAGGGCGCTGGAGATCGTCCGGGCGCCGTCCGCTCCGGCCGGGCAGTCGTAGGCGAGGGTGAGGACGGCGAACGGGCGGGTGCCGCGGGTGTGGACGGCGGCGTCCCCGGCCGGGCGGGGGGTGCAGGCGGTGCCGTCGTGGGCGAGCGCGAAGCGCCCGGTGACGTACTCGTTCACGGCCTTGGCGTTGATCTTCAGCTGGCGCAGCTGCTCGGCGCGGTCCTTGGCGCCATAGGCCTCGGCATAGAGCCAGGCCGACTTCATGAGCAGGTCGTACTCGAGGTCGAGTTCCGCCTGGACGCGGGTTCCGGTGCCGGTGACGTCGACGTACGCCGTCGTGGTCGCGTCGTGCGCGGCGGCCGGGGAAGCGCTGGCCAGGCCGGCGGCGAGCACGGTCAGGAGCGCCGCGAGGAGGGTGAGCAGTGCGGCGGGCGGGCGCGGGGCGGCGGAACGCATGCGGATCTCGGTTCTCGTGGTCGAGCGGGATGGACGGCGGTGTGCCCGCCGCCCCGGACCGGTGGGGTCCGGGACGGCGGGCGCGGGTACGGGCGACAGGCGACCCGTCACGCGGTCAGGAGGTCAGGAGGTCAGACGGTCACCTGCGGACGGCGGACGAGGCGAACCAGGGGTACGCGGACTCCTCGGGTCCCCAGGAACCCGCCCGGCCCCGCGCGTCCTTGGTCACGAGGACACTCGGCTCGGAGGAGGTGACCCCGCCGCCGGTGGAACGCGCCGTCACGAGCCACGCGTGGGTCGTGTCCGGCTCCAGGTCCCGCCAGGTCACCGAGGCGACCCGGCCGGAGGCGACCGTGGTCTCGCCGATGACGCTCACGGGCGTGTAGAGCGCCAGCGAGTCGGTCCTGAAGGTCGTCTTGCGGCTGCTGAGGTCGATCGGCAGCACCATGTTGTCCTCAGTGCCGTCGTACCGGTGGTCGGTGTCGTACTCGGTGGCTCCGAACTCGTCGAGCAGCGGCGAGTAGGTGTCGACGGTCAGCTGGGAGCGCTTGACGTCGAACTGGAGCATCCGGAAGAAGCTCGCACCGAACTGCAGCTGGTCGTCGGGCTTGTAGCCGCCGATCTCGGTGAGCCCGAGCCGGTCCGCCGACACCGTGTAGAACTGGTAGTCCGCCAGCAGCTCGACGACGTCGTGCGCGACCTTGCCGACCCGGGGCTTGAGGTTGGTGCCGACGCCGTGCTCGTGACCGGCGAGGATCAGGAACACGTTCGGGTTGTCCTGGACCACGGTCTTGTACAGCATCGATCCGTCGGGCGCGGAGAACGGGGCGCCGCGTCCGTTCGGGTTGCCGCTCGGCGCGAGGTAGTCGTGCGAGAGCAGGATGCCGTTGCGGTCGGGGAAGCGCTTGAAGACCGAGTCGGCCCATTCGGCCTCCTCGCGCGTCACTCCGTAGGACAGGCCGACCACGACGAAGTCGAGGCCGCCGGCGGAGAACAGGTCGTAGTGGTTCTGGTTGTCGCCCGCGCGCCACGGGCCGCCGTACTCGGCGTGCTCCCAGCCCTTGGACAGGGCCTGGTAGCGGTCGGGGCCGTAGTACTTGTTGTAGATCGCGTCCGGGCCGTTCTCGGTGCCCGACTGGTTGTCGTGGTTGCCCGCGATGACGCCGTTGGGCACGCCGGCGTCGTCCAGGATCCTCTGCTGCTTCGAGGACACCTCCAGCTCGCCGGTGACCTGGCGCCGGGTGGCCTCGTCGGCGGGCTTGCGGATGTTGTTCTCGATGAGGTCGCCGGTGTGGGCGACGTAGGCGATCTTGCGTTTGTCCTTGTTGTCGACGATCCAGCGGGAGACGTCGCCGTACGCCTTCTCCCACACCGCCCGCTCCTCGGGCGTCTCCTGCTCCACCGCGCCCTCGGAGAGGTACTGCGTGTCGGTGTAGTGGACGATCGAGAAGTCGTACGCGTCGGGGTCGGCGAACGTGTTCGGGTCTCCGGCGTCGATGTCGTCGGCGAAGGGGTCCTCGCCGGTCACCATGGCGTGGACCTTGGTGCCGTCGACGTAGCGGCGGTCGACCGTGGCGGTCAGGACGGTGTCGCCCTTGACGGCGCCGCGGGCGCTGGTCAGGACGTCCCACTTGTCCGTCGCGGAGTTCCACACGCGCAGCGCGGCGAGCCGCTCGGGGTCGATGGTCCCCTCCCAGCGCAGCACCGGCGCGTCGACGAGGTTCTTCACCTTGACGTCGAACCGCTGGTAGCTGACGGCGTCCGCCGCCGGCGCGTCGATCGTGCGGCCGTCGGCGGGCTCGATGCCGGTGGCCTTCAGCTTCTGCTCGCCCTCGACCTTGAGGGTGGTGGGCACGGTCGCTGCGGTGCCCTGGTAGACGTGGTCGGGCGTGACGATCTCGGTCTCGGAGAACGTCGCGTTCACCTCCCCGCCGTCGGGCTCGCCGACCTTGGCCGAGAGCTGGACGCTGCTGCCCGCGTCGGTCGTGCCGGACACCGGGGAGAGCCCGGTCGGGACGTCGGGGATGCCGGCGGAGCTGAACGTCACCTCGCGGCTCGCGCTGTTGCCGAGGCCGTCGGTGGCGGACACCGCCAGCGTGTGCTGACCGGCGGACAGGCCGGGGCCCACGAGGTCGCCGACCTGGACCGGCTTGCCGTCCAGCGTGACGACCGGTCCGGTCACGACGGCGGACAGGTCCTCCATGCGGACGTCGAGCACGACCGAGGCGGTCAGCTTCTGCCCGGCGGCGGGGACGCTGGAGGCCACCTTGGGGGCGGAGTTGTCGGTGGCCAGGACGCGGGTCGCGGCCTTGCCGGTCTTCGACGTCGCGGCCAGGGTGTGCCTGCCGTCGGCGATCCGCGCGGTGTCGAGGTCGGCGCGCAGGCCCTGGGCGGGGCCGTCGACGAAGAACTCGAGGTCGATCTCGGTCAGCGGGTTGACGTTGTCGCCGCAGTTGCCGTCGCCGAGGCTGTACGAGCCCTTGAGCATGCGGCCGGCGGCGGTGCCGATCGCCGGGGTGAGGGTGATGTCGGAGATCGCGAAGTCGTCGTGGTTGTCGCCGCAGGAGGTAGGGAAGGTGCCGGTGACGAAGTCGACCGTGTTCCAGCCCGGGACCAGCCACTCGTTGGGCAGCGCCAGGTTCACGCGCTGGCTGACGAAGTCGCCGTCGAGCACGTGCTGCTGACCGTTGACCAGGACCTGGTTCTGGTAGCGGGCCTCGATGGAGTTGGTGCCCACAGTGAAGCCGAGGACGGCGTTGCCGGAGCCGAGGGTCGGCGTGGCGTGCACGGCCGGGGCGTCGATCGTCCAGTGCAGCTCGGCCTCGCGCAGGCGGGTGGTGGTGTTGCCGCAGCTGCCGTCGCCCATGGCGTAGGAGTCGGCGATGCCGTGGCCGGTGACGGTGCCGCCGTCTAGGGCGAGCGCGAGCCGCGAGATGTCGAAGTCGTCGCGGTTGTTGCCGCAGGTCTCCTTGTACGGGCTGGTGACGACCGTGATCGTGTTGTCACCGGGCACCAGGAAGCGCGCCGGGACCGCGATGTCGACCCGCTGGCTCACCCAGGTGCCGCCGAGGTCGATGCGCTTGCCGTTGACGAGCAGGTAGTTGTCGTACTTGTCGTCGATCGAGTTCGACCCGACGTCGAAGGAGAAGGTGGCCGCGCCGTTGCCGAGGTTCGCGTCGGTGGCGGGCTCCTTGCCGTCCACGGTCAGCGTGGTGGTGTCGCCCTCGGTGCCCGCGGGGAAGTTCGCGAACACCGGCTGGCGGCCCTTGACCAGCGTGCCGTCCTCGGGCAGCAGCTTGGGGGCGCCCGCGGGGGCGTTGTTGACCGTCACCGTGGTCTTGACGGACTCGCCGGAGACCGTGCGCGCGCCGAGGACGTGCTCGCCGTTGGACAGCTTGGTGGTGTCCAGGTCGGCGCGCATGCCGGTGGTGCCCTGCGGGTCGCCCAGGACGAAGAAGCTCAGCGCGGCCTTCGTCAGCAGCGTGGTGTTGCTGCCGCAACTGCCGTCGCCGAAGGAGTAGGTGTACTCGTTCTCCTCGCCGTCCGCGACCTCGCCGAGCAGGTCGAGGCCGATGTCGGAGAGCACGAAGTCGTCGTAGTTGGTGCCGCAGGAGCTGTCGACCGTGCCGGCGAAGAACTCGATCGTGTTCTCGCCCTTGCGCAGGTGCTGGTTCGGGATCTCGAGGGTGCCGCGCTCGTTGACGAGGTCGCCGATGTCGATCCGGTAGTCGCCGTTGACCAGCACGTAGTTGTGGTAGCGGGCCTCCGTCGAGTTCGTCCCGACGTCGAAGCTGAGCCGGGACACCCCGATCGTCGGCTCGGCGTCGATCGCCTTGCCGTCGACGGTGATCCGCCGGATGGAGTCGCCTGCGGCGGTCGGCGTGGCGACGACCTCCTCGGTGCCCTCCAGGTACGCGCCGTCGCCGGGCGTGAGGGTCGGCAGGCTCGTGGCGCCGGCCGGCGTGCTCCGCTGCGACGGCCCGGCCTCGGCGGCGTACGCCGCGGTCAGGTTCCCGCTCACGAGCAGCAGGGAGGCCAGCGCCGCACCGAGCAGCCGCCGCCCGCCCGATCCCTCGTCTGGCCGTCTGCGCCACTGTGTTGGCCGCTTCACGTACTGCCCCTCCCGATCGGTACAAGGTCAAGGGCACGTCGGGAAAGGACCACGACATGCCCATGGTGGATCCTGGGTGGCGTAAATGAACGCAGTTAAAGCAGAGGTAAACGACCAGCGGAATGGTCCGTTCGGGGCGGGCGGGGACGGCGGCCCAAGGCGGCTTGTCCACCAGCGCGTTGGGCCCGGCAGGCGCCACATAACGTCCTCTTGACGATAAGTGCTCCGCATGCGAGGCTGACGCCACATCAGGGCCGCGGCCCGCCGTGCGCGGATCGCCCGATGACCTGGAGGACCTCATGGCGCACGCCCCCGTACGCAACCCCCATCTGGACGCGCGGGCCTCCGACCGGGCTGCCGGGGTGCTGCTCGGCGCGGCGGTGGGCGACGCGCTGGGTGTGCCGTACGAGTTCAAGGCGACGCTGAGCGAGGACCAGCGGCCCCGGATGATCGGCGGTGGCCTGGGCCCGTACGAGCCCGGCGAGTACTCCGACGACACGCAGATGCAGGTGTGCATCGCCCAGGTGGCGGCGACCGGCGCGGATCTGCGCAGCCCCGGGGCCCTCGACGCGATCGCGCGCAACGTCCAGAACTGGCTGAGCGGCGGGGCCAGCGACGTCGGCAACCAGACCCGCACGATCCTGACCGCCTCCGCCCACGCGCCCGGTTCGGCGGGCACGGCGATGCGGGAGGCCGCCCGGGAGTACACCGCCGGCACCGTCCGCAGCGCCGGGAACGGCTCGTTGATGCGGACCGGGATCGTCGCCCTGGCCCACCTCGACGACGCCGCCGCGATGGCCGAGGCCGCGATCGCCGTCAGCGCGCTCACCCACCCGGACCCCGACTGCGCCGACGCCTGCGTCCTGTGGTGCTCGGGCATCCGCACCGCGGTGCTGCACGGGACCCTCGACGGCGTGCGCGAGGGCCTGGACCTGCTGCCCGCCGAGCGCCGGGAGACCTGGGCGAAGCGGCTGGACGAGGCGGAGGCCCACCCGCCGCGCCACTTCCAGAACAACGGCTGGGTCGTCCACGCCCTCCAGGCCGCCTGGTCGGCCGTCACCCGCACCCCCGTGCCCGAACTGAACCTGGCCGAAGGCCGCTTCCCCGCCCAGCACCTGCAACTGGCCCTGGAGGCGGCGGTCCGCGCCGGGACGGACACCGACACCGTCGCGGCGATCGCGGGCGCCCTCCTCGGCGCCCGCTGGGGCTGCTCCGGCATCCCGCTGGAATGGCAACTGGCCGTCAACGGCTGGCCGGACCTCGCCGCGCCCGACCTGGTCCGGCTGGCGGTGCTCACCGCCAGGGGCGGGAGCGACGACAAGCTCGGCTGGCCCTCGTCGCCGCACCTGCCGTCCGGCGGCCACCTCGGCTTCGCGCTACCCCACCCCCACGACCCCGGTGTGATCCTGGGCAACCTGGCCCTGGCCCAGGGCACCGAGCCGGTCGGTGTCGACGCCGTGGTCTCGCTGTGCCGCGTCGGCACGGCGCCGCTGCTGCCCGGCACCGACATCGAGCACGTCCGCGTCTGGCTGGTCGACCGCCCGGGGCGGAACGCCAACCTCCACTACGTCGTGGACCAGGCCGCCCGCCAGGTGCTGCGCCTGCGCCAGGAGGGCAAGCGGGTCCTGCTCCACTGCTTCGCCGGGCAGAGCCGCACCCCGGCCGTCGCGGCCGTCTACAGCCACCTGGCGAAGGGCATCGACGCGGAGAGCGCGCTGCGGGACCTGCGCCGCACGCTCACCGGCGGGTGGCACCTGTACGCACACCCCGAACTCCAGGACGCGGTGCACGAACTGACCGCGCGGACGGTCCCGGACGAGGTCCAGGAGTCCCTGAAGGCGAAGGTCGCGCCGTCCCGGGCCCGCGGGCTGATGCTCGGCCTGGCGGTGGGCGAGACGCTGGGCCGCGCCGGGGGCACGCCGCCGGCCGAGGGCCCGCTGCGGGCGGGGGTCAGCACCCAACTGGCGTGCTTCACCGCCGAGGGCACGGTCCGCGCCCTCGTACGCGGCGCCGAGAAGGGCATCTGCCACCCGCCGTCGGTGGTGTGGCACGCGTACTGCCGGTGGGCCGCGCTGCAGGGCCTGGAGGCGAAGCGCTGGGATGCGGGCGAAGGGGCCTGGCCCGACGGCTGGCTCGCGCAGGTGCCGGTGCTGGCCGAACGGCGCGGCTCGGCACCGGCGACCGTGGCCGCGCTGGCCAGGATCGAGCAGGGCACGGCGGAGCGGCCGACGACGACCAGCCGCGGCTGCCACGCGCTGACCCGTACCCTCCCCCTCGCGGTGCTCTGCGCCGTGCAAGGCCCCGAGCTCGCTGCCGCGTGGGCGCGCGACGTCGCCGCCCTCACGCACGGCGACCCGGCCGCGCACTCCGCGGCAGCCCATGCGGCGGTGCTGGCCGGGCACTGCCTGACCGGCTCGCCGCTGCAACCGGCCCTGCGGGACGGCCTCAAGGCGCTGCGTGCCGCGGAGCGCGGCCCTGCTGCCAACGACCTGGACCGGCTCGACGCGGCATTTCACGAGGCCGTCGACCATCCCGCGGACGCCGGGCGGCTCGCGCGGCTCGCTCCGGACGCCACGGCGCCGGCGGCCCTGCTGGGCGGCGTGTACGTCGCCGCGTCCTTCCCGGCACGGGAGCAGGCGGGTGACGCACTGCGCTTCGCCGCCGGGGCACCGGACGGCGACTCCGTCGCCTGCGTGGCGGGCGCGCTGCTCGGCGCGTCCCACGGCGCGGAGGCCCTGCCGGTCGCCCTGGTCAGCCGCCACGAACTGGCCTGGGTCCTGGACACCTTGGCCCGCGACCTCGTCACGCGGCTCGCCCGCACGGACAGGGACGCGCACTGGTGGGGCCGCTACCCCGGCTGGTGACCCGCCTCCTGATGCGTTGGCCGCGAACGTTGCCGGGGTGTTGGTGACTCGCCGGTCGGTGCTCGCTGTGCTGGCTGGTAGGCGTCATCCTCGCTGTCGATGTGGTCGCTGGTGAGGGCGAAGATGGCAGAGCCGGTCAGACGCCGCCATGCGCTGATGTCCGTGTCGGCGGCCAGTGCCACCAGGGCCGTGTCTGGCACAAGATCCCGGAAACAGGACGATCGTCGGTCAGTGCAGGCGAAGGCGGCGTTCCCGGAGGGCGACCGCCGCCCCGTCCGGTATCGGCGCACCTGCCGGTACAGCGCCCCGGGATCGGTGGCGAGCGTGCCGGACGCTGTACGGTGAGCTCGCGTCCGCCGAGGAGGCGTGCGGCCGGGCCCGGCTCCGAATCCGAATCCGAATCCGAATACGTAGGAGCCTGACACATCCGGTGTGCGTGCCACCGTGGGGAGTACGGTGAAGGGGCCAGGCAACTTGGCCTGCCGGCAGCGGTGCCGAGGCGATGCGGCTTCGGGAGTCCGGAGGGCCGACCGGGCTCCGTGCTGACAAGCGAGAACAGCCATGGCCGACGTGGACAACCCCCATCTCCCCGAACACTTCCCGGACGAGATCCAGCGAGCGGTGAAACCCGGGACGGCGCTGCTGAGGCTGGAGACGACTCGGGACCGACAGGGAATCCTCGACGGTGCGTGGTGGCCGCGTTCCCGCGACATCGCCGCGGAGCTTCCCCGCCTGGTCACCGAGTTGGTCCGCTATCTGGGCCCCATCACGCGCGTCGGTCTGGACGCGACCGCCTGGGACGGACTCCCCACGCGCCTGACCGTTGACGACCGGGTCGTGCACATCGATTCCTTCCCCGTCGGTGACGACACGGTCCTGATCACCCGCGGTGACCGGGACCACTTCTCCCTGCTGGTGGTGCCACCGCGGGCCACCCCTGATGCGGCGCGCGCCGCGATGGCCAAGGCGGTACAGGCCGGCAACGTCGCCGGGGCCGAACAAATCCTCATCGACACAGGCACCAACCCGGATCGTCCGAGGCGCGTGGACGACGCCGGCGGGGGCCGGCAACCCGATGATCTGACGTGATGGTGCGGCCGAGGGTGGTCACCGGTCGGCTTGTGCGCCGGCCGGGTTAGCAGCGATATCGTGGGCATATGTCGGTTTATGTCAAGCTTGTGCTTGAAGCGCGGTCGCCCGCGGAGTCTTCCCAGGGGCCCCTGGACATGCAATACGAAGACAAGCCAGGGCTGGCGACGTACGAGTACGACGTGCACCCGAGCGGGGCCTTGCGGGTTTTGCGCGTCTCCGAGAACGCGCCGCACGTCATTGAGGGATTCTTCGGACCCGGCGCTTGGCTGCAGGTCACGGGCACGTATCTCCGAACGGGCTCCCAGTACTGATCGACGACCGGTACCGGCTCGACCGGGGCGCCAGGCCTCGCAGAGCGAGGATGGCGATGGGTAGGGCCGCCGGCCACGGTCGCCCAGCAGTGGCTGGGGGCCATGCCTCCCAGCGGGTCGTGACGCCGGTCCCGGCGAACCGGTCGGCGTCCCCTTGACACGCACCACTCCCCGCGGCGGCGAAGGCGGTACCCCTTGGTCCCGCATCCTGTGCGGGAGCGTCCGCGTCAACCGGAACGCAACGACCCCGGCGCATTCACACGCCAGGGCCGCCCTTCCGAACTGCTGCACGTGAGAGTGCACCAGTTCAGTACCTATCGTAATGCTGCCGCACTCTCGACGCGGAGACGCGGAGACGCGGAGACGCGAAGAGCGGGTGAGCCGTATCCCGCACCTGCAGTGCGCCCAGACGCCCGCTCCGCCCCGGCACGGTGCCGTGGCCGGGCTACGCCGGGCAGGCTGGATTCGCCCGCCCCCTCCGCCTGCCGGCCCGATCGGCCACGGGCCGGTGCGTCACCCCCAGGCGATTGCCGGCGGCCAGTCCGCCCGGCGGGCCCGGGCGGTGTCCGCTCGCTTGAGGGCCTCCGCCGCCGCGTCGCCGGCATCACGGCTGCTCGCCGCGACCCGAGGCGGAATCTCCGCAGCGTGCGCATCGCTGGCAGGGTTCGCATGGCCCGTGTCCTCCCCGGACGGGAGCGACTGCACGGCCCGAGGGGCCCGCGTGGTGTCGACCGTGAGGTGCAGGCGGGTGGTGCCGCCCTGCGGGCTTGCCGGGCAGCTGCGCTGTTCCGTACCCGCGAAGTGTTGCCGAAGGGCGTCAACGACCTCGCGCGCGGCCTCCGGGGACGCGGCGATGACGCGGACCTCGGCGAGCGCGGGCCAGGCCGGTGCCGTCCGTGCGGTGCGCCCCTCGGGTGGCGGGCGGCCCGTGACGGTGACACGACGGGGGGAGGCCAGCAGTCGTGCGGGGCGCTGCGCGCCTGCTGCCGTGGAACGGGTGGTGTGCGGCCGACGACGGCTGTCGCCTTGCGGCTCTTCGTGCACCGTCCTGGCCAGTGAGTCAGAGGAATCGACTGCGCTTCCCTCTGGGACGGCGACAGTCCGGCGACGACGGTACGGGAGGAGATCGCCATAACGGAAAGCGCTGATCCGCTGGTCGTGACGCTCGTTGAGAGCACGGATGATCAAGGCGCCCATGACGATCATCGCGAGGAGCACGGCCAGGCTGACGAGGATCGCCATCACGTCCACGTCCCCCCGGCGCGGCCGGGCACCGCCGCCATGTCGGCCGCGGACGGGGTGCCGCCTTCCGACTCCCAGACCGCTTCGCCTCTGCGATCCGTTCCCGCGGTTCGGAGGAGTTCATCGTCCGCCATGAGGCCGCTCGCGGTGAGTCCGCGCCGGGGGTCGGCCGCGGCTGCCATCAGCCTGGTCGCCGCGGCCAGATCGCATTCCGGCGGGATGACCAGCAGATCCAGGCGACCGGTGGTGTAGGAGAGCAGCAGCAGTTTGTTCGGGTCCTGTTCCCTGAACCACCCGACGTGGACGACATGTCCCGAGGCGGAGACCCTTCGCGGGATCACCGGCCAGAGCGCAGGGTTCACCGCGACGCGGGTCACTCGCGCCCAGCGGCGATCCAGTGTGTCGATCAGGGCCGGGAGTTCACGTGCGAGATCGCGGGAACGCGGCCACCAGGCTCCGTCCAGCAGACCACGCGCGGCAGCGGCCGGCTTCAGTGCCAACCGAGGCGGGGGTATCGGAGGTGAAGAATCCTGCCCATCAGCAGCGATGAGCGGTCGATCGAGGATGACACTCATGACACGGACCTGACTCCGGGCGTGTTCCCACTTGCCCGAGATGGTCGTTCGCCGGGAACGACACCGGCATGAGGGCCCGTGTGCGCAATGCTCCTGGTGACTCCAGGCTACTCCGGGTGGGGCCCCGGCGGGGCCGCGGTTCACCCGCGGGTTTCATCGCAGATGCTCAACGGGGCGAGCATGGGGTCGCGCTCGAGACGCGGGTCCGGGCGGAGGCTCGGTGCTGCGTCGAGCGCGAAACGGAGGAGTTCTGCCTGGCGGAGCACCGCCCAACAGGCCTTGCCCGGGCGTAGGCAGGACCGCTCCCGGAATCCGACTCGCCGAGCAAGCCGGGCGCCCTCTCCCGGCGCGAAATCGCCCCTCACCAGAGCCTGAACCACGCTCCGCCGTGGTTCCCCCGCCGGACGCGACGGCTGGGCACGGCTCGCGAGGGTGGCCCCGCGCACGGGAGTACACCCTCACGCCAACGGTGCTCGGCGACGCCCGGCGCGGTTTCCGCGCTCTCGGCGTCACATCCGCGCGCCGCGCGGCCCCACGTCACCGGGACGGCGCAGCGCGGCACGGGCGTCCCTGGCGGGAACCCGGCCCCCGGCGCGGGGGCGGGATCGCGGGCCGAACCCGACCGCGTCCTGGCGCCCCGGCCGGCGCGGGGAAAGGATTCCCCCTGAGCGCCGAATGCCCCGAATAGGTAGATTCGCCCCGGATGCCTGGGGCGCGGACGCCCGTAACGGCTTCCGCCGCAGGACCCCGGAACCGCGACCCCGAGGCGAGGAGGAAACCCATGTCCCGACCGGTCGTCGCGGGCATCGGCTGCCACGGGGGTCCGGCGGCGGGACCCCGGGCCGCGGCCGTTCCCGGTGACGGCAAGGCCGGTGCCACCGCGGACGCCACACACCCGGACAACGAGAACTCCGGCCCGCGCAGGCCGCCGAGGAACGGGGAAACCCACCATGGCCACTGACACACCCATGCAGCTCGGCATGATCGGGCTCGGCCGGATGGGCGCCAATCTCGTGCGCCGGCTGATGCGCGACGGCCACCGGTGCGTCGTGCACGACCTCAGCCGCGACGCCGTGCTGGAGCTGGAGAAGGAGGGGGCGACGGGCACCGCCTCCCTCAAGGAATTCGTGGAGAAGCTGGAGCCGCCCCGCAACGTCTGGCTGATGCTGCCCGCCGGGGTGGTGCAGCCGACGCTCGACGAGCTCACCACTCTGCTCCAGCCGGGCGACACCGTGATCGACGGCGGCAACTCGTACTACCGCGACGACATGACCCGCGCCCGGCAGCTCGCCGCGCAGCGGATCCACTACGTCGACTGCGGCACGTCCGGCGGCGTGTGGGGGCTCGAACGCGGCTACTGCCTGATGATCGGCGGCGAGGACGAGCCGGTGGCCCGGCTGGGCCCGGTCTTCCGCACCATCGCCCCCGGCCGCGGGAACGCCGAGCCCACACCGGGCAGGACCAGGTCCGACGGGACCGCGCCGGAGGGCTATCTGCACTGCGGGCCGAGCGGCGCCGGGCACTTCGTGAAGATGGTCCACAACGGGGTGGAGTACGGGATGATGGCGGCCATCGCCGAGGGCCTGAGCATCATCCGGCACGCGGACGCGGGCCTCGGCCGCAGGACCGTCGACGCCGAGACCGCCCCGCTGCGCGAGCCCGAGGCGTACCCGTACGAGATCGACGTGGCCGAGGTCGCCGAGGTGTGGCGGCGCGGTTCGGTGATCGGCTCCTGGCTGGTCGACCTCGTCGCCGACGCGCTGGCCCGCTCGCCCAGGCTGGACTCGTTCACCGGCCGGGTCTCGGACTCCGGTGAGGGCCGCTGGACGGTCCAGGCGGCGATCGACGAGAGCGTGCCCGCCCCCGTCATCAGCGCCGCGCTCGCCGAGCGGTACGCGTCGCGCGGACTGGGCGAGTTCGGCGACAAGGTGCTGTCCGCGATGCGCGGCGAGTTCGGCGGCCACGCCGAGAAGGCCGGGTGAAGGCGCCGTGACCCACCGTTCCCCCTCATCCAGCCACGGACCGGTCCCCGAGGACCACGTGGTGGTGCTGTTCGGCGCGACCGGCGACCTCGCCCGGCGCAAGCTGCTGCCCGGACTGTTCCACCTGGCCAAGGCGGGGCTGCTGCCGGCCCGCTACCGGATCGTCGGCTCGGCTCCGGCCAAGAGCACGCTGAGCGACGAGGACTTCCGCAAGCACGCGCGGGAGGCGGTCGCCGAGTTCGGCCGGTCGAAGCCCGAGGGCCGTGCGTGGCAGGAGTTCGAGGCCGCCCTGTCCTTCGGGGCGTGCGATCCCGGCGCCGCCGAGCCGCTGCTCGCGGCCGTCCAGGAGGCCGAGCGGGCCATCGGCGGCAGCCCGCGGCGCCTGTTCCACCTCGCGGTGCCGCCGAGCGCCTTCACGTCCGTGGTGGAGACGCTCGGGGCGAGCGGCCTCGCGAAGAACGCCCGGGTGATCGTGGAGAAGCCCTTCGGTACGGACCTCGCCTCGGCCCGCGCGCTCAACGCGTCCATCCACGCGGTGTTCGACGAGTCGCGGGTCTTCCGCATCGACCACTTCCTCGGCAAGGAGTCGGTCGACAACATCCTCGCCCTCCGCTTCGCCAACGGCCTCTTCGAGCCGATCTGGAACCGCGACCACATCAGTCATGTGCAGATCGACGTGCCGGAGAGCATCAGCATCGAGGGCCGGGCGCAGTTCTTCGAAGGCACCGGCACCTTCCGGGACATGATCGTCACCCACCTCTTCCAGCTGCTGGGATTCGTGGCCATGGAGCCGCCCACGGCACTCGAGGCGCACTCCATGCGGGACGAGAAGGAGAAGGTCTTCCAGTCGCTCAAGCCCATCGACCCGGCCCATGTCGTCCGCGGGCAGTACGAGGGATACCGCGCCGAGCCCGGCGTGGACCCGAAGTCGGACACCGAGACCTTCGTCGCGCTGCGCGTCGGGATCGACAACTGGCGCTGGGCCGGGGTGCCCTTCTACCTGCGCTCGGGCAAGTCGCTGGGCGAGGCGCGGCACGTGGTGACGCTCGGCTTCCGGGAACCGGCCCTGCGCATGTTCCCGCTGGCCGCGCGCGAGGGCGCCGGCGTCCGGAGCAACGAGTTGCTGATCGACTTCGACGACCCCGGCCGCATCATGGCCTGCTTCCTGGTGAAGGACCCCGGGCCCGCCATGCGCCTGCGCGAGGCGGAGATGGTCTTCAGCTACGCCGAGTCCTTCAACTCGATGCACGCGCTGGAGGGCTACGAGCGCCTGCTCCTGGACGCGATGCTGGGCGACCAGTCGCTGTTCACCCGGTCCGACGGCATCGAGCGCCTGTGGGAGGCGTCCGCCCCGCTGCTGGAGAACCCCCCGCCGGTGGAGCTGTACGCGCCCGGTTCCTGGGGACCGGAGCCCGCCGTGCGTCGGCTGATCGCGCCGCACCGCTGGAGCCTGCCGCGCCGGGCGTGACACCAGGGGGGCCGGGCTTCCGGGCCGCCCGGCCGGTCGCGGCCATGCCATCATCTCCGGATGACGGAGATCGCATCGGGGCTGATACGGCGCTGGGTGGACGGCTGGACCACTGCCCGCTCCCTGCCCGAGGCCGAGCAGGTCGGGCAGGCCGGGGACGGCCTGCGGTCCGCATGCGACCAACCCGGCCGCGAGGTCGAGGTGTTCGCGCTGCGTGCGGACGAGGAACCCGAGTCCGTGGCACGACTGGCGGCGGCCGTCGCCACCGCGCGGCAGATCACCTGGCT
Source organism: Streptomyces sp. MI02-7b (assembly GCF_033793585.1). Lineage (NCBI taxonomy): Bacteria > Bacillati > Actinomycetota > Actinomycetes > Kitasatosporales > Streptomycetaceae > Streptomyces > Streptomyces sp. MI02-7b. The sequence continues at coordinate 62,199 of NZ_JARAWX010000030.1, forward strand.
CACGGTGCCCACGCTGCGCCCGGCCGCGGTCGAAGCCGTCGTGGACGCCGCCGGACTGGGGTTGCTCCACCGGTCCGAGTCGTTCATGACGACCGACCTGACCGGGCACCCGCGGCACGTACCCCTCGCGCCGTACGAGCGCGAGGTGCGCACGGAGGGATCCGTCACGGTCGTCTCCCTCCGTGACGCCTCAGGAGAGGTGGCGGCGCGCGGATCCATTGCCGTGGTCGGTCGTGACGCGATCGCCGACCGCATCGAGACCGACCCCGCGCACCGCCGGCGCGGCCTGGGCCGCGCCGTGATGAGCGCTCTGGCGGAGTCCGCGGTCTCCCGCGGCGCCCGTACCGGTCTGCTCATCGCCAGCGAGGAAGGCCGGCGCCTCTACTCGTCCCTCGGCTGGCGCCACGCGGCCGACGTCCTGATCGCCCGCGGGCCGGTGGTTCCCTTCGGGCGGCGCCGGAGCGTGCCGTAGCCGGATGCGAAGACGCGGACGCCGGGCCCCCTGTCAGTCCGCCAGGGGAGCCGTCAGGTTCCCGATCCGCAGGACCGCCCAGCGCACCATGATCACCGTCACCATGCCGCTCGCCACGGCGGCGGTGACGATCGAGGCGGCCGAGCCGGAGTGCAGCGCGGTCAGGAACGGGACGACCAGCGTGACCACCGCCGCCAGCGCCCCGGCGCCGTACCAGGCCAGGAACAGCACCGGGCCCATACCGCCCGCAGGGGACTGAGCCGACGACATCAGCAGATGGTGCTTGGTCGCACCCCGGCAGGCGTTGACCAGCGAAGCGCCCACCAGCGCCGGCACCAGGGCCGGTGCCAGCAACGCGCGGGCCCCCGCGCCTTCCCCGGCCAGCACGCCCGCCGCCGCGAGCGCGCCCACGAGCCCCAGCACGACGGGGACCGCCGTGTGCCGCAGCATCAGGTCCCGGTAGGGGTAGGGCGCCCACGACCCGCGCCGCGTGTCGTCGGTCTCCACCCGGGCCGGCTCCAGCAGCTGGGTCAGCGACCAGTAGCCGAACACCAGTGAGGCCAGCGCCGCCGCCACGCCCGTCCCGCCGTGCGCCGAGGCCGCCAGCACCGCGCCCAGCACCGCGAGCACCCCCAGCACCAGTGCCCGGCCCAGCCGGCCCGGAGTCCGCAGCAGCGCGAGCGTGTCCCGCCACGGCACGGCCAGTTCCGCCCGACGGGGCGCAGGCAGCCTCCACCGCGCCGACCGGCCCCCGCCGGTGACCCCGGCCACCGCCTGCCGCGCGGTACGGAACTCCACCGTGCGCAGCGCGGCCATCACCCCGGTCGCGGTCCGCGAACGCCGCCGTACCGCGGACAACGGCAGCGACCCGGTGAAGCGGTGTGCGGCGACCAGCGCGCCGGCCACCACCGCCGCCAGCAGGACGCCCGCGGCCCAGCCGCCCGTCAGTGCGGCCGGGGTGGGCGCCAGCGCGGCGAGCCCGGCCCAGCCCCAGGGCCCGGACCACAGCTCCACCCGTTCCAGTCCCGGCAGCCGGTCGCCGTTGACGGCCAGCACGGTCTGCGCCACCAGCGCCAGCACCGCCATGGCGACGTACGGAGTGGCCAGCCGGGCCCAGCGGGCCACCCGCTCGCTGCCTTCCACCGCGGTGGCCAGCGCGGTCGCCAGCAGTGGCAGACCGGCGCCGCCCAGCAGGCACCAGCCGAACGCGGCCGGCAGCCCCACGCCGACCGTCAGGCCCAGCGCGATCATGCCGATCGCGGCGACCAGCAGCCCGGCTCCGCCGGCGATCGCGGCCGATCCCCAGAACCACGGCCGCAGCACGCGGGCGACGTCCACCGGCTGGGCCAGCAGCCAGTCCACGGTCTCCCGCGGCGGCACCACCGGCCCGCGCCACTGCGCGTCCCAGGCGGCGATCAGCAGCCATCCCAGCCCCAGCGCACAGGACCCGGCGGGCAGTGCGGCCAGGATCGCCGGTCCGTGGCCGGAGTAGTCGGCGCCCATCGACTTCTCGAGGAACAGCCCCATGCTCGGCAGCGCGCCCCACACGGCGAGGAGCAGCGCCACGCAGTACACGGTGTAGGCGATCTGGCCGGTCCTCTTGCGGCGGTGCGGGGTGCGCAGGTCGCGGACCAGCCGCAGCGTCTCCCGCGTCCAGTCGTCCGCGTCGGACCAGGCCGCGGAGTGCTCCCCGGTGTCCTCGGTCTCCTCTGCGAGGGCGGTCACCGGGCACCCTCCGGGGTCTCGGCCAGCCAGGTCAGTCCGTCGGCGCCGGTGGCGAGCACCTTGTCCGGGTGGCCGTTGGCCACCACCTTGCCGTCGCTGAGGACCAGCACCTGGTCGGCGACCGCACGGGCCAGCTCTCCGTGGTGGGTCACCAGCAGCACGGCGACGCCCTCCGCGGTCTCCTTCTTGATCAGGTCGGCCAGCTGACGCCGCGCGCCCGGATCGAGTCGCTGTTCCGGCTCGTCCAGCAGCAGCAGGTCGCGCGGCCGGACCATCGCGGAGGCCAGCAGCAGCGACTGGAGTTGCCCGGAGGACAGTGCGCCGGGCAGCGCGTCTGCGTGGTCGGTCAGCTTCCGCTCGGCCAGTACGTGGCCGATCCAGTCGCCGGCGTCCTCCACACCGTGGGCCACCGCCACCAGCTGCAGATGCTCGCGCACGGTCAGGTCGGGGTAGCAGGCCGCGGTGTCACCGACCACGGCCACCCGGGCCCGGACCACCGGGTCGTTCTCGTTCATCGGCTTGCCGTCGAACGTCACCGTGCCGGTGCTCGGCTTGTCCCGTCCGGCCGCTATGCGCAGCAGGGTCGATTTGCCGGAGCCGTTGTGGCCGAGCAGCGCCACGCACTTCCCGGACCGGAGCCGCAGGTTCACGGTGGTCAGCGCTGTGCGCTTGCCGTAGACCCGGCTGACGCCGCTGAGTTCGAGCAATGGTGGTGCACCCATGTCGCCGGGCCTCTCGTCAACCGCGAACGCTGTCCCCGCTACGGCCTCGGAGATGGCGGCCCGGAGCGGTCCGGCCATTGTCCACGCTCCGCCCGGGCGGCGGCCATCGGCCCGGGGTGTCCCCGGTCCACTGTGTGTGCGGGGCGGCGGCGAGTGGTGAGAGGTCGCGGTCCATGAGGACCCGGTCCCGGTGGTCGGCCCGTCACCGCGCGGTCAGCGGTCGACGGTGGCCGACGACCGTCCGGCGGCGGAGCCGGAGGACCTTTCCGGCCCGGCCACGAAGTCGCGGGTGGGCAGTCGGTGCGGGTGGAGCAGGGGTGCGGCCGTTGCACGCCATCAGGGCGAGGACCGGGCGTGAGCGGGCTCCGACCTCGACCGCACCTGGCAGGAACACGGCCGCGCCCACGAGACCGTCCGTGCCGCGGGCCGCCACGTACCGGCTCAGCCGCAGACGTGGTCCGTCCTGCTGCCCGGCGGAGTCAGGGCCTTCTCCCCCGTCGTGAGGCCGCGTCCCGCCACCGCGCACAGCTTGTCCAGCCACTTCTCCGGATCGAGTGCGAGGACGTAGCCGTCCGACCCGTCGACCAGCCCCATGGACGCCCCGTCCTCGGTCAGGTCGGCGGTCGCGCCGTACCCCGGCGTGAAGTGGTAGCGCTCGGTGCGGCCGCGGACGTCCCAGACGGTGTACTCGTTCTGCGTGCTCTGGGTGCTCAGGGTCGACTCCGAGGCGAAGGCGCCCAGCCACTGGACGCCCCGGTAGGTCAGCGGCTCCAGCCACTTGTCCTCGCCTGCCTTGTCCATGTCCCACACCCGAACGGCGCCGTCGTAGGTCAGCACCGCGAGGAACCGGCCTGTCGGGTCGAAGCCCAGCTGCTTGACGCCGTCGGACCCCCCGACGGCGAGCGACTCGACCTCCCGGCCCTCCTCGAAGTCCCAGATCACGATGTCGGATTTCCCGGCGGGGGCCCGTACCGCCGCCTGCCCGTGGCCGGGGCGTGCCGCCGCCCAGGTGCCGGCGGCCGCGAGCGAGACCTCAGCCGGCTCCTGCGCCCTGGGCCGGTAGGCCGTGCCCACCTCACGGCCCCGAGCCAGGTCCCAGCGCTCGACGTAGGACAGCGCCGAGATCACCACGTGGTCCGGGCCGTCGAAGGTGACGTCGACCCACGCCGGAGTGCGCCCGGAGCGCGGGTCGGGGTCGGGGTCGGTGGGGTCGATGTCCGGTGGTCGTGGCAGATCGATCCGGTCCAGCTCGCGCAGGCTGTCCGCGCCCACCTCCCAGACCAGGACGGTGCTGCCGTCCGCCGCCGTCGTGAGGACCCGGGTGCCGTCCGGGCTGAACGCGGCGTACCGGGCGGCCAGCGGACGGGACGGCCGCACCGCCGCCCGCATCCGGTGCGTCCGCAGGTCCCACAGGCGCAGTCCCTTGCCGTCGGCGTCGACGCTGAGGACGCGGTCGTGGTCGGCGTCGACGGTCCTGACGCGGGCGGTGAGCATGGTGGTGTCGAACGCGGACGGCTCCGGGACACGCGCCACCATCACCGACCCCGCGATGCCGACCGCGGCCCGGAGTTCGCCCGGAGGTCCGGTGAGTGACAGTGCGGGCAGCTGGGACTCGCCGGTGAACGAGGCGTCCTGCTGTGCCGGCGCGGGCAGGTCGAAGGTGCCGGCGCGGCCCTGGGCGAGGTCGAACACCAGGAACCGGAACCGGCCGAGCGAGGTGCCGAAGCGCTGCACCGGGTTGATGAGGAACCGGCCGGTCCGGTCCAGGCGCGGCACGTTCAACGGGCAGACCAGGCCCAGTTGCCGCGTGCTGTACTGCATGCGCACTTTCGGCGTGCCGGTCAGGTCCCAGGACTGCAGGAGCCCTTCCGCGGTGCACCGCACGAGCGTCCGGCCGTCGCCGCTGACCGTGACGGCGCCGGTCAGGTCCGTGCCCCACGGCGTCGATGCGCGTCGGCCGTCGGCGAGGTTCCAGCGCGCCAGGCGGCCCTGGGCGCCGTCGGCCGCGCCTTCCTGGGTGATCCGGCCGATCACGGTCCCGTCCGGGCCGAACCACGCCTGGGCCGGCTCCCAGCCCTTCGGGGCGAGCAGGGGCTTGCCCACGCTCCGGCCGCTCTGGGACTCCCATACCAGGACCCCTTCGCCGGGCAGCGCGGCGAGCACCCGGCGCCCGGTGCCGTCGAAGCGGAGGTCGGTGGCGGCGCGGGCGTTCTTCCGTACGGCGTCGCCGTCGCGCAGGACCACCGTGCGCCAGTGGTCCGCGCCGTCCGGCCCGATTCCCACCGACACCTTTCCGTCGACCGAGGCCCGCGCGGAGGCACGCCCGTCGGGTGAGAGCGCGACGATCCTCGATCCCGTCGGCAGGCCGCGGTCGTGCACGTCGTTCGTGCCGAGCGTCAGAGCGACGGCGTCACCGGAGGTCATGCCGACATTGATCCGCTTGCCGTCCTCACTCATCGCGACGTCACGGACCGGGGCGTGGTCGTCCCACACGACCCGGTCCACATGGCGCAGCCGCAGGTACTGGCTGATCAGCGCGGTGCGCGCCTCGGGCTCCTGCGCCGTGCGGTACGCCGCCGCCGAGAACAGGGCGGACGTCTCCACCGACACGTCGTCGAGTTGCTCGGCGCGCGCCGCCAGCTGCTTCGAGGCCGCCTTCCGCAGTTGCCCGTCGAGCTGGGCGTTGCGCCACACGAACAGCCCGGAGGCGGCCACCGCGAGCGCCGTCAGGGCGGCGAGTACGCCGATGGCCCACCGCCGCTGCCGCACCCGGCGCCGGGCACGCTCTTCCTGGGCCGCCCGCCCGGCGACCGAGCGGCCGACGAACTGCCGCTCCGCGTCGGTCAGTGCGGGGCCACGGCGCTCCACCCACTGCTCCGCCTCCGTGAGCCGCTCGCCCTCCAGAAGCTGGCCGCGTTCCACGTCGTGCCGAAGCTCCGCCCGCCAGGCCAGGAACTTCCGGTCCTGCCGGACGCGCTCCGCGAGCCGCTGCCAGGCGCCGATCAGTGCCTCGTGGGCGAGTTCGGCCGTCACGGGCTCCCCGCCACCGCCGCGCAGGACGAGCAGCCGCCGTTCGGCGAGCGCGGTCGCGATGCGCCACCGCGTCCCGCCCGCGTCCTCCTGTCTGAGGGCGCTGCGCATCGGGGCCTCGCCGCCCGGCAGGAAGCGGACGAGGTCGGTGAGCAGCCGCATCGCCTCGGCCTCGTCGGCCCCGCGTACGCAGCTCCGCCAGGCGGCCTCGGCGTACCGCCCCAACGCGCCCTGGACACCACCCACTTCGCGATAGGTGTCGAACCGCAGCCGGCCCGCGGCCTGCCCGTCCCACAGCTGCGCCATGACGAATCCCAGCAGGGGCAGCGCGCCGGGGCCGTCGCCCGCGTCGTCCAGCATCCGTTCCACGAGGCCGTCGTCGTACGTCACGGCGGGTGTCAGCTCGAGGGGGTCGCGGATCACCTGCTCCAGCCGCGCGCGGGACAGGGGTGCGAGCAGCCGCACCTGTCCGCGGCCGAGTGCGGGGCCGAGCAGCGGATGGCTGAGGGCCGCGTCGGTGACGTCCGACCTGAGGGTGACCAGCACCCGCAGTCCGTCGGGATGATGCGCGGGGAACAGCAGCCGGACGGCCTCCTCGATCTCGCGGTCCGGCCCGGCGAGCAGTTCCTCGCCCTGATCGAGGACGACGAGCAGCGGCTGCTCCCGCTCACCGCCGGTCATGCGCAGGACGTCCATGAGGCCGCGTTCCGTGAGGAGTTCTTCCAGTTGCCGCACTTCCTCCGCCCTCGCGGCTCCGCGCAGCTGGGGACGTACGGCGGTGACGAGCTCGGAGGCGAGCGCCGCCCGCAGGGAGGCGTCCTCACCGGGGCGCACGATCAGCACGGCATGGCCCCGTTTACGCATCCGGGGCACGACGCCGGCGCGCGCCAGCGAGGACTTGCCGCATCCGGAGGGGCCGACGAGGGTGACGCTGGGGTGCGGGCCGGCGACCAGGGCGGTGACGTCGGCGACGTCGTCCCGGCGCCCGAAGTACACCGCCGCGTCGCCTTCCTGGAAGGTCGACAGGCCGCGGAAGGGTGTCGCGGGGCGGACCACGGGTGCCAGTTCGGGGAGTTCGGCGACGAGTGTGCGGGTGGGCATCAGAAAGCTCTGCTGGACCCCGCCGGGCTGGATCACGACGATCATCCCGGCGACAGCGCGCAGTTGCTCGTCCCAGACGGGGCTGCCGCTGAACCCCTCCTCGACGGGTACGCCGTGCGGATCCGCCTGCGACAGCTGGACCCAGCCCTCGGCGGTGCCTCCGCGCAGCGTGCCGTAGTGCCAGACGCCGCCCGGGGAGCGGTAGGGGAAGCCCGGGACGCGTACGTCGTGGCCCCACACGCGCTCGGTGTCGGCCATGTTCAGCGGGCGGGATCCGGGGATCGGTGCGCGCAGGCGGAGGAGCGCGATGTCGCCGGTCTGGTCCTCCCTTACCGGCACCCAGCGCTCGACCCGCGCCGAGCCGCCGCCCTGGGCGAAGGGCAGGTCGACGAGGACCTCGGTGCCGGTGGGCACGTCCTGCTCGCGGGGCAGGTCGAGGGCGTCGCTGACCACGTGGGCGCAGGTCAGGACGAGGTCGGGGGCGACGAGGAAGCCGGCGCCGGCGAGTTCGCCGTCGGGGCTCTTGACGCGGACCACGGCTGCGGCCAGTGCTTCTTCGGGGCTGCGTGAGCCGGGTCCGGCTCCTGTGCCGCCCGTTCGCGCGTCCGCGCCCGTCCCCGCGTCCGCGCCCGTCCCCGTCGTCCCGGCCGTCACTGTCGCCTCCGCGCCCCCGTGACCCCCGTTGAGTCAACTCCCTTACGGAGTATCGCCGTTGAGGTCCCTCTGGTCACCCCTGTTCCAGGTCAGCGTGACCGAGAAGTTGGCCGCGGTGGCGGTGCTGGCGATGACGACGTCCGCCTCGGCGGACAGGGAGACGCCGAATTCGAGGGTCACCTCGTCCGGGGCGTTGGCCATCCCGCGGAAGCGCCCCACGAAGCTGTCCGCGACGGGCCGCACGGTGTCCAGCATCTGCCCGAGCGTCCGTTCGGCGCGCACCACGGCCCGGCTGCCACGACCGACCCGGACGAGGCTCTCGTCCACCTCGCGGATCTGGACCCGCACCACGTCGTCGCTGCCGTCGCCCAACGGCACTTCCACGGTGTGCACAGACCGGTCGGCCATGGCGGTACTCCTTCACTCCGGCACAGCGGACGGTGATCCTAACGAGCCCCAACAGACGCTACTCTCAGGGGGGTTGGGACGCGCGAGACGCGGCCGTGTGTGAGGAGCGCTTCGATGGTGTCGGCCACCGCGCTCCACGTCGGTGACGTGTGCGACGCGCCGGAAGCCCTCCCGTTCCACGTACCGGGCGGCTGCGGGACGCCGACGGCTCACAGCCACTCGAGGAAGACCGTCCCGACGTCCAGGAACGGATGTGCGGCCCGCGTGACCTCTCCCTCGGACGTCGTGGGAACGACTCTGAAATCGGGACTCAGGTCCGCCGATCCGTAGGGCTCGTTGGGGGCGTGGACGGAGACGATGAACTCACCGCCGTCGGCCGAGACCAGCATGCCCTCGGCGACGGTTGCGTCATGGGGGTCGACCACACTGATCGGGTCTCCCACCGCCTGCCCGGAACGGGCATCCCTCACCCGGAAGGATCCCGACGACGCACGGCACAGCACTCTCGCATCGCTCACCCAGCCGACCACCCCGACGCAGTCGTTGAGCAGACCCGCGTTACGCGCCGACTTCCTGGTGAGCGCGGAGGACGAGTCGGGGGTGTCGAAGACGGTCCCGAAGACATGCGGTGCGGTTGCCGTGAGGCGTCGGCCGTCCGGGGACGGACGGACCATGTTCGCCTGCACGGCGCGGGGCGGCTGTCCTGCGACGTTCAAGGGGAGGTCGTGTCCGGAGGCCGGTCCTTCGTCCGAGATCTTTTGATCCCCCTGCACGGCCCGGGAGCCGATCCGCTTCTCTCCGGAACTGTTCGTGTAGGTGAACCACACGCTGCGGCCGTCGGGCGACATCACGGCGTTCTGCTCGTCACGGTTCCCCGCGGCGCCCTGTCGATCGGCGTCTTCCCGGGTGTCGCCGCTGGTCACGAAGTCGGCCCGCGTGGAGTCGGTTCCCGGTTTCCGGAGCACCACTGCCATGCGTGTGAAGCCCTGGTCGAAGAGGGCACGGATCCGGGGAACCATGAACTCCGCGTCGTCCACGGCATAAGGCGAGTCCGCGTCCGGCCCCTGCCCGCAGAGGTCGACGAGTGGGCTGTGCACCGCCACGACGCCGGGATGGTTGCCGAACGCCGCGTCGCTCGGGATCGCGAAGTATCTCTCCGCCAGGAGTCTCCACTCGTTGGGCCGCCATGCCCGGACCGCCACCGCGGCAAAGCGTGCGCCTGTCTCGCACGTCGCGGTGACGACCGTGTCCTCGCGGCTGAAGGGGCTGTCGGGGGGCGCGTATTCGCCCGTGGCCCGGCTCCGGGACCGGGCTCCGGTGTCGGATGCACCGCTGCCCGACTCCGTAGTGCAGGAGCCGAGGAGCAGGATGACCGTCGTGGCGACGAGCACCCTTCCGGCTAAAGCGCGTCGCACATCGGCTCCTGTGGCTCCTCATGGCATGCCGTCCAGGGAACCGAACCAGAGACCCACTTCTGCCGGGGATTCCGGGGAACCGACTCCGCGTGGAGGACAAGAGGGCCACCCTTGCCGTCCTTCAATCGGACGTACCCGTCGTTCTGGTAGGCGTCGACGTAGTGGACCTTGATTCCCCAGGTGCATGACCGGCCGGCAGACGCGATGGCCTCCACCCTCAGTCCGCCGGAGGGCTGTCCGCCGCCGACCTCCATCCGCCGGGTGCTGAAGTAGGGCTCTCCCTGCCCGTCGGCGTCGTCCGTCAGGACCGGTTCGTCGGCCCGGGGCGGAATGTGAAGGCGGATTCCCTCGTAGGCCGCCCCGCCCTGCGGGGGAAACGCCACGACCGTCTTCGCGGTGCTGGGCTCGCATCGTGCGTCGACCACCTCCCAGTCGTCGATCACCACTGCCTTGTCACGCACGCTCAGGATGTTCAGCTTGAAGACCGCGGCGAATTCCGTGCCGTCGGTGATCTGGCGATCCTGGTAGCGTTTCGGGGCGTTCTCCAGCAATGGTGCGTACGCCAACGCACGGCCACCCAGGCTCGTCAGATAGGAGAACGCGGCGGAACTGTCCTTCGAGGAGGTCATCTTCCGCGCTTCCGGGGCCGACAGTTCCCGGTCGAGCACCAAGGCCCATGCGCGGGGTTCGCTTTTCTCCGGCCGCATGGAGACGATGAAGGGCGACTCCGTCGCGTCGTTCTCCTTTTGGGCCTCGTGCTCTGCCGATGCGAACGGCCCGACGGAGAAGTAGTCCGAAGCCCATCCCATCGCGGCAGTGACGACACATAACGCCAGCGTGACGATCAGCGTCCGTCTCCTCTTGCGGGGGGAGGCGGTGGGATCGACGCCCAATTGCTCGGCGAGCAAGGCCCGGTAGCTCGGCCCTGAGGTCCCGTCAGTGCTCGCCGGGGCGCTCTGCCGGAGGGCTTCCTCGGATGTGCCGTCGCCCGGAGTGCTTCCGCCGGCGGTCCCGCTCGGCACCGTAGCAGCGGTCGTTGGTTGCGCACAGTCCCCATCGTTCCCGGACCCCGGCTCCGCGGTACCGCCCGAAGGTGTCGCTGCCGTCATTCTCGCCCCCGTTGATCGTGAAACGTGACGCCATTGCTCGCAACCACCGAGCAGAGGCCTCTGTTCGGGATCGGCGGCCGTGGGGCACCATACTGCAGAGCTCCGTCATGCCACGGGTGGACGGCGGCCGCCTCTGGCGTGATGTTCCGGCCGGTTCCAGGCCGGGTCGGCGAGGTCCCGTCAAGAGCACTCCGGATCGACGGGGCACTTCACCGTACGACGGGGCGTGGCGCCCACCGGCGAGACAGGAGCATCCGCCCAGCCGGGCCGTCAGGGCCGTGCCCACCTCGTACCTGCGCCGGAGGCTGATCGGCTCGTGCGGCTGCGCCGCCCCCTCTGGTTGATGCGGCGCTCCACGGTGTCGCGTCTGCAGTAGCCCTTGCCCTGCCCGTGCCGACCCGCAGCCGAGGTCCGGCCCGCATCCTGATCTGTTCGGACGGCGGCTTTGACCAAGGGCAACGCAGCTCGCGCACCTTCAAGCGCCCGCCGAAGCAGCACAGAGGCACTTTCCTCACGCCTTAATTCACGCCTTGACAGAACACCGACAAGCTGTTGAGATCTGCTCGCGTCCTGAGGAAGGAGGAGGGAGGAGGGAGGACAGGTTCCAGTACGCCGCCCGCCTCAGTAGCGCGCGTGAGGACAGGCATCCGTCACTGGCAACACGCGCCGAGTCGGGCACCGCTCGTCCGCATCGTTCGCATGCCCATCGACTCGGGCACACGGCTGAACCGGCCCGGGAACTCGAGAGGACCCCCGGGCAGGCGGAGGCGTCACGGGAACGCCCCCGCCCGCAGGGTCTGCTTGCGAGCAACGGAGCCGTCCGGAGCGAACCCCAACCAGCTACCAGCAGCGGGGGCTGCGCAGGATCCCGGGGCCATGTCCTCCTGATCTGCCGTCAGCGATCAGCGGTCAGCGGTCAGGCGACTGCGACCCACGGGATCGGACCGCGCACGACCCGCGCATCCCAGCAGAAAGGAAGGACATCGTGAGACGTTCCCTCATCGGGGCAGCCGCAGCTCTCACCTTGGTCGTTCTCGTCGGCACGGAGTCGGCGGCCCCGGCCGCCGTACCGCAGCACCACGGCTCCTCCGTGACGGGCACCTACTCCACGGGGGCCGACCACGCGTGGCAGCCGTTGCTGGGCGTGAGCCCTGGCGCCCCCGCCGACGCGACCGTCGTCGTCGACCCCAGCACCCCTCGTCAGAAGTACTCGGGCATCGGGTTCTCCCTGGACGAGACCAGCGTGTCCAACCTCTGGAAGCTCACCCCCGCCAAGCGCGAGGAGGCTGTCCGGCTGCTCGTCGACCCGAAGACCGGTGCGGGCCTGAACCGGTTCCGCCTGACGATCGGCAGCCCCGACCTCATCGAGCACCTGCCGTTCTGGTCCGAGGACGACCTGCCGGCCGGAGTCGCCGACGACTTCCAGCTGAAGCACTTCTCCATCCAGCGCGACATCGACCTGCACATCATCGACACCATCAAGCTGATCCAGCGCTACAACCCGAAGGCCACCTTCTTCGGCTCCGCGTGGAGCGCCCCGGCGTGGATGAAGACCAACAACCGGTTCACGGGCGAGGTCGCGCTCAAGCCCGGCAGCACGACGGACTACTACCAGGTCGGCAAGCTCCGGGACGACTGCATCGACGTCTTCGCCCGCTACTACGTCAAGTTCGTCCAGGCGTACGCCCGGCACGGCATCCGCGTGGACGCCCTGACCCTGCTGAACGAGCCCGGCATGGACGTGGTCTACCCGGCCATGGACATCAGCGTCGCCCAGCAGCAGAAGCTCGCCCTCGCGATCAAGAAGGCCCTGCACCGGGCCGGCTTGAACACCGGGCTGTACGTCCACGACTTCAACTTCTGGGACTGGCGCGACCCGAACAGCACGGCGACCAAGAACTACTACCGCATCTTCAACGACGCCCCGGACGGGTCCGTGACCGGCCGACAGGTCCTGAACGCGACGGACGCCGTGGCCTTCCACCCGTACTGGGGCGACCCGACGGTGATGCGCGACGCGTTCGAGCAGACCGGCAAGCCGGTCCACATGACGGAGACCAGCGACCTGTCTGCGGCGACGATCCTGAACTACTTCCGCCTCGACGCGAGCTCGTACGTCATGTGGGCGCAGACCACCGACCAGGACGGCGGCACGCTCCACTGGACGCCCGCCCGGGACAACAACGTCGACTGGGACGAGGTCGCCGCGACCACCAAGTGGCCCGACCGCCTGGTGAAGGTGAACACGACGGCCAAGGACTTCACCGTCCGCGACGAGCTCTACACCATGGGGCAGTTCGCGAAGTACCTGACGCCCGGTGACGTGCGGCTGGAGTCGAGCACCACGGCGGACGGCGTGAGCAACGTCGTCTACCGGCACGGCGCCGACCGGTTCACGGCAGTCCTGGGCAACGCCAACAGCACGGACTCCACGGTGCGGGTCGTGCTCGCCGATCGGTCGTTCGCGGTGAAGGTCCCGGCGCACTCGTACGCCACGTACCAGTGGAAGCAGCACCTCCCCCGCAACCCGCACAACAGGGCGCCGGTGGTGGCCCCCGTGCCGGACGTGGTGGCGGACCAGTACGGAACGCTGCAGGTCCCCCTCAAGGCCACCGACCGCGACGGCGACCGGCTCGCCTTCTACGCGACCGACCTCCCGGACGGCATCACGGTCGACCCCGCGACGGGAGTGGTGATGGTCAACCCGACCGTGGCGGGCGAGCACGATGTGACGGTGTACGTCACCGACGGCACCGCGCGCACGAAGGTGACGCTGCACGTGACGGTGCGCCCGCACAGCGCACCGGTCGGGGTCCGGGTCGAGGCGGAGTCGTACGCGGCCCAGCACGGCTGGACATCGGGCGGCGCCAACTTCATCGAGTCCAACCCGGCGGCGAGCGGCGGCGCGAACGTCGGCTGGACGGCGGCAGGCAACTGGCTGGACTACGCCGTCGACGTCCCGAAGGCGGGCACGTACGACCTGGAACTCCGCGTCGCCACGGGCGGCGGCGCGGCGGTCCCGGACGCACTGTCCTTCCGTGACGCGAACGGCACCACGCTGGCCACGGCCTCCGTCCCGGACACGGGCGGCTGGGGCACGTACCAGTCGGTGCACGTCCCGGTCACCCTCGCGGCGGGCGACCAGACGGTCAGGCTCTTCTGCGAGACGGGCGGCTTCAACATCGACTACTTCCGCCTGTCGTAGGGCACTGCCGGCGGGCCGCCGTCACACCTTGCAGCCCGGCAGGTGTGACGGCGGCTGTCGTGCTGAGCGGTCAGGAACGGGGGATCCCCATCTTGTCGAAGCGCTGCATGAGGGACGGCTTGCCCCTGTGCGCGGCCCGCAATTCCGCGGTCCGCCGATCGAAGTCCGCGGTGCCGCCGGTGCGGGCCTCCACATCGCGCAGGTCTCCCAGAAGTACGACAGCGGCGTCATAGGCGCCGGCCTTCTTCTGAGCGATCAGGTCGTCGACGTCCATCCACACCTGGTCGACGTTGCGGGCGAGGCGGTCGAGATGAGCCTCGCGTGCCTCGGCGGCGGCGCGCGCCCGGCTCCGCTCGGCCGCTGCGCGGGCGACGCGCTCGCGCTCCCGGCGTTCCGTACGGAGGGCATGGGCCCGGTCGAGGAGCTCGGCCGCGCTGCGCGGTCCGGTACCGCCGCGAGGGGTCGGGGCGTTGGTTGCGCGGTAGCGGGCCAGAAGGTGCGGTCCTGGGGAAGGCGCCGTACCCAGGGCGGCCTCCAGCAACAGGGTGTCCTTGTCGGCGGCGGGTAGCCCGGCGATGAAAGCCACCAGGGCCTTGCGGTTCACAGGGTCCGCACCGGCGGGTTCGCTGGCCTCGGCGGCGGTCGCCAGCAGGTCCATGTCGACGCCGAGGAACTCCGCCAGGGCCTGCTGGGGGCCGGTGAGCGCACCCAGCCCCGCGGGGACGGGCGGCTCGATCTCGCGGGCGTACTCCTCCTCGTCGTACTCCGCGAGCTCCCAGGCGGTGAGCCCGGCGAGCCATCCCAGATACAAGGGGCGCAGGTCTCCCGCCGCGAGTTCGGAGCGCAGCCCCACGAACGTCGAGAGCGTGTAGTGGGTGTCGAACTCCCACTCGGCGCCGTCCTCGGAGGACAGCGAGAAGTCCAGCAGGGTGTGCCCCGAGCGTGTCCGGACGCCGAGCGACTCCTCCATGGCGTAGGCAGTGGCTTCCTTGGCCCTGAGCGTCCCGGCGGGCAGACGCAGGAGGAGGCGGCGGCTGCCCCAGTTCGCGTAGTACAGATGGGCGTCGTAGAACTGCTCGACCAGCTTCGTCGGATCGCCCTTGAAGTCGCCCCACTGGTACTCGTTGACGAAGCGGGTCGGAGAGATGTCGGCGCGGGTGGACAGCGCCCGCACCTGTTTGACCTCGTCGTCGTCCAACGGCCGGTCAAGGGCGAGGAACTCGTAGTACTGGTACTCGCTCACGACCCGGCAGCCTACCGGCGCCCGGTCCTGCCCTGCCCCTGGGCCACTCATCGCCGCACGCCGGTCGAGGCACGGTCCGGTGCCTCTCGCGCTGCCCCGACCGGCCGGTCGACTGCTAATTTGTGGAGTTCGTACGGCGGCCTCGTGGGGGGAGCCTCCGGGCCCGGAAGGCAGGCAGCAAGACGTGCAGATTTCGCAGATTCTGGACAAGGTGGACGCAGGTGACATCGCGTTGCCCGAGTTCCAGCGTGGCTACGTGTGGACCCGGGACCAAGTGCGAGGGTTCTTCCAGTCGTTGTACCGCAACTACCCCATCGGCGGTTTCCTCACCTGGAGCACCAAAGCGGAAAGCGCCGACACCAGGGGCGGCCGTTCCGACAAGGACGGGACCATTCACCTCCTGCTCGACGGTCAACAGCGGGTGACCACCTTGTACGGCGTGACGCGCGGCCGGCCGCCCCGCTTCTTCGAGGGGCACCCGGCCACCCTGACAGGACTGCACTTCAACCTGCAGACCGAGGTCTTCGAGTTCTACGCGCCCGCGAAGATGAAGGACAACCCCGTCTGGGTGGATGTCACCGCTCTCTTCCAGGGCGGCCTGGGGAGTCAGCTGCTTACCGCGACTCAACTGGCGGCAGGTGACGCGAGCCTGCAGGTCGCCTACATCGAGCGCCTGAACCGCATCACGCAGATCAAGGATCGCAGCGTCCACATCGACGAGGTCACCGGGGAAGACAAGACCATCGACGTCGTCGTGGAGATCTTCAACAGGGTGAACTCCGGTGGCACCAAGCTGTCCAAGGGTGATCTGGCGCTGGCGGCCATCTGCGCCGCGTGGCCCGAGGCCCGTCCCACGATGAACGATGCCCTGAACACGTGGTCCGCCGCGGGGTTCGACTTCAAGCTCGACTGGTTGCTCCGCAACGTCAATGGGGTCCTCACCGGCGAGGCCCAGTTCTCCAAGCTCGCCGACGTCGACGTATCGGCGTTCCAGACAGGGCTGAAGGACACCATCGACTCCATCGGGTACCTGCTCAACGCGCTCGGCGGGCGCCTCGGACTCGACCACGGACGCGTGCTCAGCGGCCGGGGGGCGTTCCCGGTCATGAGCCGCCTCCTTTATCGCCATGACGGCTCGTTCCCGGACGCCGCGACCCGTGACCGGCTGTTCTACTGGTACGTCCACAGTTTCCTGTGGGGCCGCCACACCGGGGCCACCGAGACGGCCCTCAACCAGGATCTGCAGGCGCTCGACGACGGAGGGGTCGACGAGCTGATCGAGACGCTGCGCCGCAGCCGCGGCGGCCGACTCCTGGTCGGCCCCGACGACTTCGTCGGCTCCAGCATGGGTTCGCGCTTCTATCCGCTGCTCTACATGCTCACCCGAGTGTACGGGGCGCAGGACCTCGGCAGCGGAGTACCGCTTCGGGACGGCATGCTGGGCCGGCTGAGCTCCCTGCAGGTCCACCACGTCTTTCCCAAGGCCCGCCTGTACGAACACGGCTACAGCCGTGCCGAGGTGAACGCCGTCGCCAACTTCTGCTTCCTCACCCAGGACGCCAACCTTCGCATCGGGGCGAGGCATCCCGCCGAGTACCTGGAGGAAGTGGAAGCCCGCGTTCCCGGCGCCCTCGCCTCGCAGTGGATTCCCACGGACCGCGAGCTGTGGCGCATCGAGAACTACCAGGGCTTCCTGGCCGCCCGCCGTGAACTCCTGGCCCGTGCCGCCAACGAGTTCCTGCAGGCCCTGCACGACGGCCCGTCGCCTGTGGAACTCACGCCGTCCGCCGCATTCGGCACGGGGCCTGCCGCCGTGGCCTCGAATGAACCGGCGACCGAGGAGGAAGTGCCCGGCCTGGTGGCTCTCCTCGACGAACTCGAAGCAGCGGGCCTGGCGGCACCGGAGCTGGACAGCGAGGTCAGCGATTCCCGGAGCGGGGCCGCGATCACGGTGGCCGCAGCCTACTGGCCACACGGTCTCCAGGAGGAGCTGGGCGTCCCCGTCGTTCTGGCGCCTGACACCACCCCGGAGGAACAAACAGCGCTCGAGGCCGGCGACTACCGCGTCTTCCACAGCACGGACGCCCTGCGCCGCTACATCGCCCATCTCCACTCCTGACCAGGGCGGGCAGGACGAGTTCGGCACCGTGGCCTCCGTCCCCCGCCCACCCGAGCGTGTCTCCTTGCTGAGCCCGGCCGACCGCGTGCGGCCGGGCTCAGCAAGGCCGCCGCTCTCGGACGGCCCACCGCCGCCGTCACCGCCTCCGGAGGGGAGTTCTCTCGGGCCCGCTCAAGCGACGACACCGGCATCCACGAGGAAGGCGCTGGGCGTGCCCGTCCACGAGACGTGGACGCTGTCCCTGGCCCGGGTGCACGCCACGAACAGCAGGCAGCGCTCCGCCAGGAGGTCCGCTTCGTGCTGGAGGCTGTCCACGTCGGCGGGTGTCACCGCCTTGGGCGCGGGCAGGGTGTCCGCGTTCACACCGGTCACGGCGACGCAGCGGAACTCCAGGCCCTTGAACGCGTGCATCGTCCCGACACGGACGGCGTCCGCCCCCTCCGCGGCGTCGTCCCTCAGCCGCACCGCGGGGATGCCCGCGCCCGCCAGCGCGGCGAGCGCCTTTTCGACCCCCTTGTTGAAACGGGTGGTCACACCGATCTCCCCCGCGGCTATGCCGTTCTCCGTCCAGCCGCGGACGCGGTCCACCAGTGCCTCGAGTTCCGCTTCCTCCGACGTGGCCGAGTGGAGCTCGGGGCCGTTGCCGTGCAGGGCCGAACGGTAGCCGAGGAGGGTCTCGTTGCGGGCGTCGTCCTCCAGTTGCTCGAAGGGGCGGCCGACGAGGAGAGCGGTGGACCAGCTCAGGATCTCGTGTGTGGAGCGGTAGTTCTTGCGCATCTTGGTGGAGCGCCCGGCCACGTGGATGCCGAGGGTCCGCAGCGAGACCTTCGTGTCGTAGATGCGCTGGTGCGGGTCGCCTGCGATGAACAGGTCGTCGGGGCGTGCCGGTGCGGCGGCACGCAGCAGCCGCCACTGGGCCGGGTGCAGGTCCTGCGCCTCGTCGACGACGATGTGCCGGTACTGCGGCCCGCTCACCGCCAGCAGCTCGGCGGCCTCGGCGCAGGTGCCCAGGTAGGTGCGCAGGCCGTCGGCGGTGAGGCGGTCGGTGAACTCCCGCACGGTCCGCCACACCAGCGGGCGCTCGGCGGCCGGCAGGCGGCTGCCCCGGCCGCGCCGGTCGGCGGCCGCGTACTCCTCCAGGCTGCGCAGGTTCTGGGCGAGGATGACGTGCCTGTACTCCTGGACCAGGAACCGGGCTGTTCCCGTGAAGCCCGTCGCTTGGGCGGCCTGCTCCCACCGGGTCTCCTCCTCGCCACCGCGCAAGGGGCGGCGCGCGGTGGACACGACGCGGCTGGCGTACGCGTCGACGGTGGTGACGTCGACGCGGGCACGCAGTTCCACGTCCTCCACCAGCGTGGCAAGACCGGCACGCAACGCGGCGACGAGGGCGTTGGTGTACGTCGTGAGCAGGATGCGGTCGCCGTCACGCAGATGCCCCAGCAGGTGCTTGACGCGGTGCAGGGCGACGACGGTCTTGCCGGTGCCGGGGCCGCCGCTGACCTGGGCCGGCCCGGAGTAGCTGGCCCGGTAGGCGACCTTGTGCTGGGAGGGGTGGAGGTACACCCGCCAGGCGGCGAACGGCTTGTCGAGGATGTCGCGCAGCTCGTCGGAGGCGGTGACCAGCGCGATGCGCGTGCGGGTGTGGCGGATGGCGGTCGCGTAGTCGGTCGTGTCGACCGGTTCGGACGCGGAGGCGGGGAGGCTGACGGAGACCAGGTCGCGCCAGACCTCCTCCACGCTGAAGCCCTCGGCAAGGTATTCCAGCACTTCCCGCTGGTCCTGCGGGAAGTAGGGCGCGAATGCCTCCAGCTGCTCCTTGCTGGTGAGGACGCGGGCCTGGCGCAGGGTGGTCTCGTCGATGCCGAGGGCGGCCAGGTCGCCGTCGGAGACCTTGGCGAAGAGCCGCTCGTCGGGCGCGGCGGCGATCCGCTCGTAGGCGGGGGTCAGCTCGTCGAGCATGGCGATGTCGCGGACCTCGACGGCCCGGGTGACGGTGTTGATGCTGGCGCGCTGCTTGACCGCCCAGGCGATGGCCTTGTCGTGGGGCATCACCCGCAGCAGGACGAAGGTGTCGCCGCTGTCGGGGGCGAGCACCACTCCTCGGGTGCCCTGGGAGATGCGGATGGTCCGGATGTGCGGGTCCTTGGCCTGCTTCAGCGATTCCAGCTTCAGGCCCGGGTCCTTGAAGAGCTGGTCGAGGGTGAGACGCTCGAACTTCTCCCAGGCGTCGAAGACGCCCTGCTTGTCGGCGCCTTGGAGCTTGCCGAGCTGGGCGCAGAAGCCGATGTCGAAGGCGAGGTGCGGCATGGGTCCGGTTCTCCGTTTGCGCTGCGTGTGCCATGAGTCTGCGAGGAACGGGGCGCGGTGGGGCTACGGGTTCATCCGGCGGCGTCGCCGTCGAGGCCGAGGCGGATCACGGCGAGTGCCTCGGCGATCTCGGCGGTCAGCTCGTCCTCGGGGCCGAACACCATGCACATGTCCTGGTGGAGGGGTTCGAGGACCTGCCGGGCCTCGGCGGCGCGGCCCTGGGCGAGCAGCAGCATCCCGATGTTGTGCCGCAGCTCCACCGCCTCCTCGCTCACGTCGCTGTCGACGGCCCGTACGACGTTCAGCACTCCCTGGAGCGCGGCGAGGGCGTCGGTGACCTGGCCGAGTTCGGCGCGGCAGCGGGCCGCCTGGGCGCGGCAGGCGCGGGCCTGCTCGCCGGTCGGTCCCGCGCTGCGGGCGTACGCGTCGGCGAGGGTGTCGAACTCGGGCAGGGCGGCCCGGTAGTCGCCCCCGAGCAGGCGGATCGCCGCCCGCCGGCGGCGCAGCGCCAGTACCTGCTTGCTCTCGGAGCCGAGCGCGCGGGCCGCCGGTTCGATGATCTCGCCGAGCACTTCGACGGCCTGCGCGAAACGCTCCTCCTCCAGGAGGGCCTCGGCGTGCTCGTACGCCTCCTTGATGTCCGCGCGCAGCCGGGCGGGGACGGGCACCGGCTGGACTCCCGGGGCAGCGACGCCGTTCGGCGCCGGATCGCCGGCCGCGGCGGCCCCGGCCCGGGCGCGGGCACGGGGCGCGTACGGGCGGCGGAACACCGCCGTCGGGTCGGGCGCCTCTGCCGGGCCGGCCTCACCGGCTCCCGGTTCCTGTCCGGGCGGCGGGATGAACGGCAGCAGCCGCGCGTACACCGCCTGGGTGTCCTCGGGCCGCGCTTCGGGAGCCTTGCGCAGCAGGTGCAGGACGAGCTCCTCCAGCGCCTCCGGCACGTCGGACCGCAGCTCACGCAGCGGGGTGGGTGCCGCGTTGACGTGCTGGTACATCACCAGGAATTCGCTGTCCGCCGCGAAGAGCGGGCGCCCGCCGAGAAGTTCGTGCAGGACGCAGCCCAGCGCGTACAGGTCGGTCTGCGGGGTGATGCTTCCGCCGCGCACCTGCTCGGGTGCCATGTACTGGTGCGTTCCGATGGGGCTGCCGGTCGCGGTCAGCTTGGTGACGTCGGTGCGGAGGATGGCCGCGATGCCGAAGTCGAGGACCTTCGCGGTGCCGTCGCGGGCGACGAGGATGTTGCTCGGCTTGAGGTCGCGGTGGATCACCGGCACGTCGTGCGCGTGCGACAGGACGGTCGCGACCTGCGCGGCGACGGCCGCCGCCCAGCTGACGGGCAGCGGGCGGCCGGGGTGGAGGTAGCCGGTCAGGGGTATGCCGTCGACGAGCTCCATGACGAGGAACAGCCGCTCGTACGACGCGTCGAGCACCGCGTCGTACACCTGCGGCACCCCGGGGTGCTGGATGCGCGCGGTGATCCGGGCCTCGCGGCGGAAGCGCCTGGCGAACTCCTCGGCGAGCTGCGGGGAGGTGATGGACGCCTGCCGGATGAGCTTCACGGCGACCGGCCGGTCGAGCACCGCGTCGTAGCCGCGCCACACGTCGCCCATGCCGCCGTGGCTGAGCTCCTCCAGGAGTTCGTAACGGTCGGAGATCGCCTGCGGCACCTTGCCCCCGGTGTGCGTGAAAAAGCGACGGTCAGGGGTCAAGTGTGGCCGGTGCGCCGATCTCCCGTCCAGCAGGGGCGGCGACCGTACGGCCTCCCGCCGGCAGGGCGTACTCCGCCCACACCGTCTTGCCGGGGCCGTCGGCACGCGGGTGCCAGTCCCAGCGGTGGGCCAGGTGGTCCACCAGGATCAGGCCGCGCCCCGTGTCGCCGGTGGGCGGGGACGTCGTCAGAGCCGGCACACGCTCGGCACGGGTGTCGGTGACCTCGACGCGCACCGCCGTCGCGTTCCGGAACACCGCCAGGTGGAAGTCGCGGCCGGGCACGCGGCCGTGCCGGACCGCGTTCGCGGCGAGCTCGGCGACGATCAGCGTGAGGGCGTCGTGCGCCTCGCAGGCGTACGGGACGCCCCACGCGTCGAGCCGCTGCCCGACGAGGAGCCGGGCGAGCCGCGCACCGCGCGGGGTGGAACTGAACCGCATGGCGAAGTGGGCACCGTGAGCGGCAGGTCCACCGGCGCGGAACAAGGGTGTGATCTCGCTGTTCATGCCTCCACGCTCCCGTTCGGTGGCGTAGCGTGACCAGTGGTGACGCGCCGTCGCGTGTGGTTTGTACGCGCCGGGGCGGGGTCTGTACGCGGCGCGCGGCGTGTCCTGCTCGGGGGCGCCGCGTTCTCGATCGGGGAGGCGGGTGGATCCGATGGAGTCTTCGGAGACGGTCGAGCGGCTCCAGGGCGTGCGGGAGGACGTCGCCGGGCCGAGGCCCGAGGACGAACCGGGCTCGGGCGTGGTGGCCGCCTTCGGACGGCAGTTGAAGCTGCTGCGGGTCAGATCCGGCATGGAACGCGCCGAGTTCGGCAAGCTCACCGGCTACGCCGCCCAGTCGGTCGCGTCCTTCGAGCAGGGACGGCGAATCCCTCCGCCGCGCTTCATCGACCGTGCGGACGAGGTGCTGGACGCCGGTGGCGTCCTCAAGGCGCTCAAGGACGAAGTGGGGCGGGCCCAGTACCCGGCCTTCTTCCGCGACATGGCGCGGCTGGAGGCGGAGGCGGTCGAGCTGTGCGCCTATGACACACATGTGGTCAACGGACTGCTCCAGACCGAGGAGTACACCCGGGCCTTGCTCGCCATGCGCCGCCCGCTCCTGGACGAGGAGACGATCGAACTTCGGGCGGCGGCCCGGCTCGCCCGGCAGACAATCTTCGATCGCTGGCCCGCGCCGCTGCTGAGCTTCGTGCTGGAGGAGTCCGTGCTGCGCCGGCCGCTCGGCGGCAAGGCGGTGCTGCGGGGACAGCTCGAACATCTGCTGCTCATCGGACAGAAGCGCAACGTCGAGATCCAGGTCATGCCGCTCGACCGCGAGGACAACGCGGGCGTGGACGGCCCGTTCACCGTGATCACCCGGAAGGGCGGAGAGCAGTTCACGTACATGGAGGTACAGGGGCGGAGCAGCCTCCTGACGGACCGGGAAGAGGTGCGCCTGGCGGCCGCCCGCTATGGGATCATCCGGTCCCAGGCTCTCACTCCGCGAGAGACCCTGGGACTCATCGAGAAGTCGCTGGGAGAGCTATGAACACCGAAGAGAGCTCGGTCGACCCTCAGGAACCCGCCTGGTTCACGAGCAGCTACAGCGGCGCCGAGGGCGGCCAATGCGTGGAGGTGGCCTTCACCTCTGGTGCCGTGCACATCCGGGACTCGAAGGACCGCTCCGGGCCGGTCCTGACGGTCACGCCCGAGGCCTGGGCCGGGCTCGTCCGGCTGGCCGCCGGGCAGCAGGTCTGATCCGTACGCGACCCCGAGGGGCCTGCCGCCTCCACGGGCGGCAGGCCCCTCGGCTGTGCGGGTCGCAGGTCGTCAGTCGTCGTCCAGGCCCGCCTCGCGGCGGATCATCCGCCAGGCGGCCTTGCGCGCGCTGCGGTCGAGGCTGGACTTGAAGTTCTTGTCGGGGCCGAAGTACTGACGGCCCATGCCGGCGATGGTGTCGATGTGGTCGGCCATCTTGTCGGCGAAGACCTTGTCGAAGACGATGCCGAAGTTGTCCTCGTTGTTGACGAGCGCCGCCGCCTGCACCTTCGGGTCGGCCTTGGCCTCCTCGAAGGGCCGGATGACGTCCTGCTCGGTGAAGTCGGTGCCGAAGCGCTCGTTGAACTTCTCGATCAGCTGGGAGAGCAGCGACTTCTCCGCCTCCTTCGCCCCGCCCGAGCCGTCGCCGAAGCCCTGCATCAGCGTCGGCCCCTCGGAGGTGAGGGAGACGTCGTACTCGCCGGTCTTCTCCACTCGCAGGTGGCTGAGGTCGACCTCGCCGATGTCCACCCCGCCGTCGGCGCGGCGCGGCAGACGGTTGAGGAGGTAGCGGCCGTAGAGGTGCAGCCGCTCCAGCTCGGCGTCCCGGTAGGGGACGATCTGTGCGAGGAAGCCGTACTTCCTGACGTAGTCGTTGAGGTCCGCGCGGAAGTCCTCCGCGGCCTGCTGCTCGTCCTCGTCGTCGCTCTCCAGCAGAGCGGTGAAGCGGGCGACCGCCGGGGACAGCAGGCGGTACAGCTCGGCGTGCAGCTTCTCCCACTTGGACTGCGAGCCGGCCGCCTTCTCCCTGGCGGCGAAGTACGCGGCCGCGAAGTCGTCCATCTCCTGCGCGGACAGCAGCGCCGCCCGCATGACCTTGCTCTGCGCCAGGTAGAGCAGGTTGGGGTCGGAGGGGAGGGTCTGCGCCTCCTCGAAGTACGGGCGGAAGGCCTCCCTGATGTCCTCGGCCTCGTTGACGAAGTCCAGGACGGCGAGGTCGGCCTGCGTCTTGCGCTCGGCGGTGCGGTTCAGCCGTGACAGCGTCTGCACGGCGGAGATGCCCGTCAGCGTCTTGTTGACGTACATCGTCGTCAGCAGCGGCTGGTCGAAACCGGTCTGGTACTTCTCCGCGACGACCAGGATCCGGTACTCCTGCTGGCCGGCGCCTCCGGCGCGGGCGGCTTTGTCGTCGGCGCGGGTGTACGCGAAGGTCTTTGGCAGCGCGCTCTCGGACAGGCCGCCGTTCTCCTTCGGCTCGGTGGTCTCCTCACCGTCGATGGTGAGCGAACCGGAGAAGGCCACGAGGACGCCGAGGTCGGGGTACTTGGTGTCGTAGTCCCGGTCCTTGATGTAGCTCTTGATGGCGCGTGCCATCTGCACGGCGGACTGGCGGGACGCGGTCACGACCATCGACTTAGCCCGCCCGCCGAGGCGGCCCCGGCTGTGCGCGACGAAGTGCTCCACGATGACCTGGGCGTGCTGGGCGACCGTCGAGTCGTGGGTCAGCGCGTACCGGGCGAGCAGGGTATTCGCCTTCGACGGGTCGACCTCCTTCTCGTCGGGGTTGTTGTTCACCAGCTTCCAGTACGTGTTGTACGTGACGTAGTTGCGCAGCGGGTCGAGGATGAATCCCTCCTCGATCGCCTGCCGCATCGAGTACGTGTGGAAGGGCCGGTAGGTCGCCTTGCCGCCGACGTCTTGCGGGGTGCCGAAGAGCTCGAGGGTCTTGGGCTTGGGCGTGGCGGTGAACGCGAAGTAGGAGAGGTTCGCGGCGCGCGACCGCTGCTCGGCCCGCTTTTTGAGCAGCTCGTCGAGGCTCGCGGTCTCGGCCTTGACCGAGGTCGCGCCCGCGTCGTCCGAGTCGGAGTCCAGGCCGAGGTCGCGCAGGGCGGACCGGACGGCGGTGGCGGCGTCGCCGGACTGCGAGGAGTGCGCCTCGTCCACGATGATCGCGAAGTGGCTGCCCCGGATCTCGGTGGGGTTGCGCTGGAGGTAGTCCAGCAGCGCCGGGAAGGAGTGCAGGGTGACCGTGACGATCTTCCCGGTGTCGCGGGAGAGGGCCTTGGCGAGCTGCTCGCCCTTGGCCCCGAGCTTCTCGTCGATCTTCACGACGAGTCCGGCGGTCTGCTCGAAGTTGCCGACCGTCTCCCGGAGCTGGGCGTCCAGGTTGCGGCGGTCGGTGATGACGATGACCTTGTCGAAGACGGGGACGCCGGGCTTGAGGCCCTGGGCGAGAGCCGCCGGGTCGAGTTCGCGGGGGTCGGTGGGGGTGTGCAGATCGCTGAGGCGGTGGGCGAGCCAGCCGATGGTGTTGGACTTGCCCGAGCCGGCGGAGGCCATGATCAGGTAGTCGTGGCCCGCGCCGTGCGCGGCGGCGTGCCCGGTGAGCTTCTTGACGGCGTCCCACTGCTGGAAGCGAGGGAAGATCATCGTCTTCGTGGCACCGCCGCCAGGCGTCTTGCTCTTGTGCAGGTGCACGAACCGCTGGAGCAGGTCCAGCCAGTTGTCCGGCTGCCACACCTGTTCCCAGAGGTACGAGGTCGCGTACGCGCCGTAGGCGGTGGGGGCCGGATTCCCGGCGCCGCCGGGCTGACCGGGTCCGTTGGAGCCGGTGTTGAACGGCAGGAAGCGGGTGTTCTTGCCCTTGAGCTGGGTGGCGACGAAGACCAGGTCCGGGTCGACGGCGAAGTTCGCGACGACCCTGCGCGCGAAGATCGGCTCGGTGGGGTCGCGGTCGGTGCGGTACTGCTCCTTGGCGTGCTCGACACCCTGTCCGGTGAGCGGGTTCTTCAACTCGGCGGTGGCGACCGGGATGCCGTTGAGGAAGAGGGTCAGGTCGAGCCGGTTGCCCCAGTCGGCCTGCTTGGTCGCGTACTCGAGTTCGCGGACGACGGTGAGGCGGTTGGCCCGATAGCCGTCGAGGACGGAGTCGTCGGCGACGAGGTTCGGCTTGAAGTGGGCGACGCGGAGCAGGACACCACGGTCCTTGACGCCGTTGCGGAGCACGTCGAGCAGCCCGTCGGTGGCGATCGCCTGGTCGAGGCGGCCGGCGAACCCGCGCTGCGCCTCATTGGGGTCGCCGCCGTAGACGGTGAGCAGGTCGTTCCAGTCGTCGGGCTGAGTGGCGCCGATGAAGGTGAACAGCTCGTTGGTGTCCAGCCCGAGGTCGGCCCGGTAGTCCTGCGGGCGCGCCTCGCGCCACCCGCGCTCGACCATGGCGGCGACTATGGCATCGCCGAACGCGAACTCCGTGTGGATGGGGCTCATGGCTACGCGCTCACTCCGTCCGTTACGTTGCGCCCACTGGCGGTGGATACGTCGAACTGGCCGGTGACGGCGGCGGTGATCAACGCCTGGCGGCGTTCGGCCAAGAGTGCAAGCTGGCTCTCAAGTAGCTGACCAACCTCTAGATCTCGGCTCGCCGCCCGGTCGAGTTGATCCACCAGCTCGCGCTGGATACCTGGATCAGGAAATGGGAATCTTTGAGGCCGCAACTGTTCCCGAGTGAGATGCGTCATTGTGCTGGTATTTCCTTGGACCTGAAAGACTTTAAGCCGCTCCGCGACGACGATACAGTAGTAGAGCCACCGTGGCAGCTCGGCACCGTGGGAACGGATACGATGCAGTGCCTTCTGATAGTAGATCTCGGGGACTTCTCCGTCCCAGACTGCCGCTCTACCTGGCCAGCTTCCACCCTCATTGACGAGCAGGTCCCCTGGCCTGAGGCGATACCGCACCTGTTCCTCGGGTGGAAAATCCATCATGGAAAGGTTGCTGACGTCGATCCGGTCCCACTGGACGTTCGCCACACGAAGGTAGGGACGCAGGTGGTCCCCGTGAGCGCGTTCCTGGTTGAGCATCTTGCCGAGCTCGACCTCGAAGTAGTGGGAGACACTTCCAACTCGCCAGGCAGCAGGTACGGTTCCCAGCCACTCCAGACCGCTGTCCTTCCGGGCTCCCTCAACATGAGATCCGCGAACTGCGTCATAGATCCGCCTGAAAGATGCCTCTCGAAGCAACTCGATCTGCTGAGCACGCAAATCACAGAGACGATCGATGCGGGCGGTCTCGGCGTCGAGGAAGTCGGCGATGTGGCGCTGCTCACACTCGCCGGGAAAGCTGACCCGCAGGTCTCGAATCTGCGCCTCGTTGACGAACGGAAGTGGACTGGAGCCAGCCAACTCGCCGAGATCGATGATAGACAGCGCATAAACCCAGAAGCGAGGATCACCTACTTGAGGTACTACAGCCATCAAGTTGTTATCCATAGCTGACGGTTCTCGCAGTAGTCGACGAGGGTTCTTGAGAAGAGCTGCGCCGACCTTAGGAAAGACCACTGATCCCGCTGGGGCCATGCGCCCACCAAGGGCACTGATGTCGCCACGGCTGACCCAATTTTGCGCCCCGACGACGCTGTAGCCGCTTCTATGCGTAGCAAGATCGGACACCTTTAGAAACGGGTGCTCCCCAGACTCCCGCCCTTGGTAGGGGTGAGGAAATCCCACCCCGCTGATGATCCGGGCAACGCGTCCCAGTTTGACCGTGGGGTAGAGAGACATTATTCCGTCACCTCACCCAGCAGCGCCTGAATCTCTGCCTCCAGCGACTTCAGCTCCGCGTCGATCTCCGCCAGCGGCCTCGGCGGCTTGTACACGTAGAAGTGACGCGTGAACGGGATCTCGTAGCCGATCTTCGTCTTCGTGTGGTCGATCCACGCATCCGGGACATGCGGGAGCACCTCGCGCTTCAGGTAGTCCTCGACGTCCTCCCCCAGCGGCACGTTCTCGTAGTCCCGCAGGTCGGCGTCAGGCTCCGGCTCGCCCTTGACCTTCTGGACCTCGCCCTCGGGGTCCCGGACCCCGACCGCCTCCCGGATCGCCTTCGCGAACGGCGCGCCCGACGGCCAGGTCAACCCCGCCGCCACCACGGCGTCCTTCAGCGCGATGAACGCCTCCGTCTTCGTCGTCCACGATGAGCCCAGCAGCGTGCGCACCGCCGCCACGAACTCCTCGCTGCGCTCAAGCTTCGCCACCGGCTTGGCCTCCGCCAGCGCCGCCAGCGTCTCCTCCGTGACCTCGAAGCGCAGCTTCAGCGGACGCTCCACCGTGATGCGCTGGTAGCCGAAGTCCTCGTTGGCGAAGACCTTCACCTTGCCGTGCAGCGGGTGCTCGGGATCCTTCGCGACCTGCACCGCCTCCGCGTATAGGCGGGTGATGTCGGCGATGTGGTAGGGGCGGCCGTTCGTGCCGTCGCCGAGCTCCTTGCGCTTGTCGCCGAGCGACTTGCGCATCTTCACCCAGTAGTCGCGCGCGTCGAGCAGCACGACCTTGCCCTTGTGGTCGGCGTCCTTGCGGTTGGTGAGGATCCAGAAGTACGTGGAGATGCCGGTGTTGTAGAAGAGCTGGTCCGGGAGGGCAACGATCGCCTCAAGCCAGTCGTTCTCGAGGATCCAGCGGCGGATGTTGGACTCGCCGGACTCGGCGGCGCCCGTGAAGAGGGGGGAGCCGTTGAAGACGATGGCGATGCGTGAGCCGCCTCCGCCGTTGACGTCCACCGGCTTCATCTTCGAGATCATGTGCTGGAGGAAGAGGAGCGAGCCGTCGTTGATGCGCGGCAGGCCCGCGCCGAAGCGGCCGGCGTCGCCGAGCGACTTGTGCTCGAACTCGACCTCGTCCTTGACCTTCTTCCACTCCACGCCGAACGGCGGGTTGGCGAGGATGTAGTCGAACGACCGGCGGGCGTGGCCGTCGTCGGAGAAGGAGTTGCCGAAGGCGATGTTCTCCGGGTCCTGGCCCTTGATCATGAGGTCGGAACGGCAGATCGCCCAGGACTCGGGGTTGAGTTCCTGCCCGTACACCTCGACCGTCGAGTCCGGGTTCAGCGCCCTGATGTGGTCGTCGGCGGCGCTGAGCATGCCGCCCGTGCCGCAGGCCGGGTCCATGACGGTGCGCACGACGCCCGGCAGGCTGAGGGCGTCCGCGTCGGGCGCCACCAGCAGGTTGACCATCAGCTTGATGACCTCGCGCGGGGTGAAGTGCTCACCCGCGGTCTCGTTCGACTGCTCGGAGAAGCGGCGGATCAGCTCCTCGAAGATGTAGCCCATGTTGTGGTTGGGCACGACCTCCGGCCGCAGGTCGAGGTCGGTGAACTTGCCGATGACCTGGTAGAGCAGGTTGGCGCCGTCGAGCTTCCTGACCTGCTGGGCGAACTCGTACTTGTCGAGGACCTCGCGGGCGTTGCCGGAGAAGGCGCCGACGTAGACCTGCAGGTTCTTGGCGGCGTTCTGCGGGTCGGCGGCGATCTTCCGCAGGGTGAGGTCGCTCTTGTTGTAGAAGGACTGGCCCGAGGCCTTGCGCAGGAAGTGGTCGGTGTCGATGTCCTGCCCCTTGAACCTGGCGACGGTCTCGACGACCTTGTCGCGCGTCGGCTCGAGGACGCATTCCAGGCGGCGCAGCACGGTGAACGGCAGGATGACCTTGCCGTAGTCGGACTGCTTGTAGTCGCCGCGCAGGAGGTCTGCGACGGACCAGGCGTGGTTCGCCAACTCCGTGTGCTTACTGCTGTTCAAGGGGTCCCGGCTTCCTTCCGAAGTGCACCGTTCGCGGGTGGGACGGTGGGGATCCAGTGTGGTCGATGTGCGGGCGGGCGAGTGAGGTGTTTCAGGTGGAAACGTCGTTCCGGCCGTTGTCCGGCGGTAGGAGCGCGCCGGCGGTGAGGCCGGTGGCCAGGATGGCCGCGGACTCGGCGGCGAGGTCGGCGGTCCGGCGGACGGCCCTGCGCAGTTCGTGCACGCGGCGGAACGCCTCCCCGTACCGCCGCTGCTCCTCCAGGGGAAGGAGCGGGACGCGCAGGCGGCCCGGTGTCACGTGGACCTGGGTGCTGCCGGTGGATGCGGAGGCGATGTTGTCCTCGGCGCCGAGGAACCCGGCGAGGAACCACGGGTCGAGGCGGGCCGGGTCGGGGCGCAGGAGGTGGACGTTGGGCCCGAGCAGCGCGCCGGCGTCCCGGTCGTCCGCGACCCGGCTCATCGTCGCCCCCTCGCCGCCGGCGAGTGCGCGCACGAGGACGTCCCCGGCGGCGACGGTCTGCGGGGCGTCGGCGAGGACGTCACCGGCGCCGCCGGACGGCGGGTCGTCCCCGGCGATGTCGCGGGCGGTGAGGACGGGCAGGTCGACGGCCTCGGCCTTGGCACCCCGTGACCCTGGGGCCGCCGCGCGCTGCACCGTCAGTGCCCCGCCGCGTGCCAGGTCGGAGACGGTCGCCGTGCGCCACTCGCGGGCGGACTCCCCCGACGGTTGCCAGTCGCCCAACGTGGAGGCGGCCCCGAGGGACGCCACCGCGTCGCCCAGTCGCTCCCGCAGTTCGGTGACGCGGACGACCAGCGCGGCCGGGTCGATGTCGGCTGCCGTGGCCCGCACGTGGCGTGCCGGGGTGATGTCCGTGACGTCGTCGAGGAGGTCGACGACGGGCACCGCGCGGGCCACACCGGCCTCGCCGGTGTAGGTCTCGGCGTCGGCGAGGAACGCGGCCCACTGGGTGAGGACCCGATCGGTCAGGCCCGCCCAGTCGAACGCGACAGACGACGGCGCGGCCGAGGAGGATCCTGTGGAGCGGCCGGGGCGCGAGCCGCCGCGCGTCCCGGAGCCTGCCGTGGACGTGCCGAGAGCGGTGCCGAGGGTGCCGGTGGCGGTGTCGCGCTGCTCGCCCTCGCCGTCGACGAACAGCACCGACGTACGGTCGGCGCTGCCCGGCTCGGGCCGCTGGAGCACCCAGATCTGCAGGCCTACGTGGAGCGGGTAGGCGGCGCGCGCCGGTAGGGAGACGACGGCGCGCAGGGCGCCGCTGCGGATCAGCTCCTGGCGGATGCGGCGGCCGGAGGAACGGAAGGCGAGCGCGGGCGGCAGGAGCATCACCGCGTGGCCGCCGGCCTCCAGGTGTGCCAACGCGTGCTGGACCCAGGCCAGTTCGGATTCGAAGCGGGGCGGTAGTCCGTAGGCCCACCTCGGGTCGTACGCCAGCTCGTCGTGGCCCCAGTCGCGGTCGCCGAAGGGCGGGTTGGACAGCACGGCGTCGACCGTGACGTCGGCGAAGGCGTCATCGCGCAGGCTGTCGCCGACGCGGATCTCCGCCTCGACGTCCGGGGCGGCGATCAGGAGGCGGATCGCGGTGCGCTGCGCCTGGACGGGAAGCGTGTCCTGCCCGAAGAGCTCGCGGGCGCCGTACCGGGCGGCGGCGACGAGGAGCGTGCCGCTTCCGCAGGCCGGGTCGAGGACACGGGCCGCGCCGGCCGGCAGGAGCCGGGCCATGAGTGACGCCAGGCCCTCCGGGGTCTGGTAGACGCCGCTGGCGGCGCCCTCGTCCAGCTCTCGTTCGGCGAGGACGTCAAGGGCGGCCTGAGCTCCCGCCTCACGGACGCACCCCAACAGGGCGCGGACCGCGCCGGCGTCATCGGGCCCGTAGCCGACCGGCTCGGCTCCCAGCACGGCGGCGGGGAGCCCCGCCGCGGCCTTCTCCGCACGGGTGACCAGTTGGTCGTCGGGCGCGGTGGCGAGTTCGGTCAGTTCCTCGGGCGTGAGGCGGGACGCGGCTGCCACCAGGGGGAACAGCCGTACCGTCGTGCCCGCGCCGGCCCCGCGCAGACGCAGTGCCGTGCGCAACTCCTCCACCGGCGAGGCGGAGGAGGAGTGCCCGCGCCCCTTGAGCCATTCCTGGACGGTCGCCAGGTCGTAGAGCGGACTGCTCTCCGTACCCCCGCTGGGGGCGGGGAAGTCGTCGTGGCGACGGCGCCAGTTGCTGACCGTGGCGCGCGTGACTCCCGCGATGCGGGAGATCTCGGCGGCTGTCACGTGCGCCGCGTCGGGCCGCTGGGCTGATGGCTGTGGGGGCATGGCGTGGGGTCCCGCACCTCTCTGGCCAGTTTGGAGTGAACAGTAAACACCCTACAGCGGTCGTCAAATCCGTCAAGCCGTTTGACAGTGCTTTCATCCTGATGCTTATCTGGTCTCGCTTCCACCTGGAAGCGGCGGCAACGCCGTCGCTCCTGCCGTTCCCTGCTGCGCGGCAGCACATCACCACCCACCGGAGGACCTCAGATGAGCACCCCGACCCCGCAGTCCCCGTTCGGTCAGCCCACCCAGCCCACATGGGGGCAGGTCCCGCCGACGACGCCCCCCGCCACCAAGCCCTCGCGGCGCAAGGCGTGGTTCACGCACGGCGCGGTCGCGGTCGTCGCTCTGGGCGTGGGAGCCGGAATGGGCGGCAGCGGGGAGTCGGGCTCCGCGGCGGCATCCGCGCAGCCCGCGCCGACCGTCACCGTCACCAGGACCGCCGAGGCCGCCGCGCCGAAGCCGGCCGTGACGGTCACGGCGAAGGCCCCCGCGCAGCCGAAGCCGAAGCCCACCAAGAAGCCCGCCGCGCCCGCCGCGATCGACGGGGACGGCCAGTACCTGGTGGGCGAGGACATCAAGGCCGGCACCTACAAGACCGCCGGTCCTCAGGACGACGACTTCGGCCTCGGCTGCTACTGGGCCCGGCTCAAGAACGCGTCCGGCGAGTTCGACGCGATCATCGCCAACGACAACATCACCGGCCAGGCGCGCGTGACGGTCCACAAGGGCGAGTACTTCGAGACGAAGGGCTGCCAGAAGTGGGAGAAGGTCGGCTGACGCCGCACCGGTCCGGCTTCACCGAACCGGCAGGGCGGGGATCGCGGCACCCACAGCGGCGCCCTTGCGGACCCGCCTGCTCAGCCCCTCAGCTGCCCCACGACCAGGCGTCGTACAGCCACCCCGCGGCAATTGCCCGCACCCGACCCCGCGCGTCCGCACCTCAGGCCCACCTCAGTCCGCCTCACGAGAGGAATCACCGCGATGCCCGCGCCCGAGTCCGCACAGCCCACCCACGTCCCCGCCTCGGAGCCGGTTCCCGATCCCGTCGCACCGGCGGCCTCGTTCCCCGACACGATCCAGGTCCCTGCCATGCCGGCGTCCCCACCGTCGAGGGGTTCCCGCTGGGCGCGGCTGTCGCGGAGCACGATCTTGGCCCTCGGGGTCGGCATGGGAGCCGCGGCAATGGGAGCCTGCTGGCTCACCTCGTCCCTTCTTGACGATCACGAGGTCAAGGCGAGCGGCGCCGGTCCCTCCAGCCCGGCCACCGCTGCTGCGGAGACCCCGGCGCAGGGACCGTTCTCGACGGACGGCACCCTCACCCTCACCGAATCCGGCGCGGGACTGGCGACGGGCGAGCCGTGCTCCGGCACGGGCGGCTACTCCGACATCGACTTCGGCACCCAGGTCAACGTCACCGACGCGGACGGGACGCTGGTCGCCATCGGCTCCCTGGACCTGGGCCAGAAGACCGATGAAGGGTGTGCGTTCACGTTCACGGTCGACGACATCGCCCCGGGCTCGAAGTTCTACACCGTCGAGGTGTCCCACCGCGGCGGCCTCACCCAGACCGAAGCCGACCTGCGCGCCGGCGGACTCGCGTTCACGCTCGGCGACTGACCCCCCGGAGGCGCCCCGCCCCAGCCACTGGTCCGTGCTCCTCACTTTCGACTGCGGGCGACATCGCGTCGCCCGCCGCCCACCCGACGCGAACAGGGGGAACCTCATGGGCAGTCGCTCACCACTCGCCCACGCAACCCGGCCCAAGACCCGCGCGCGGCGGGGGGTCTGCGTGAACGACAAGGTCAAGGCCGTGTCCGGGCCGATAGTCCTCGCCACGGATGCAGCCGTCGGAGCGGACCGTGTCGGCTCCGGCTACCTCGCCACGACCGGCCACACAGGCCTGCGCGCCCACCCGTACCCGCCGTACATCGCCCGGCCCCGGGCCCGCGTCGTCGTCACCGAACTGCGCGCCGTTCACTGGGGCCTGAAGGCCGTACTCGCCGCACACTCCGGCCGGCCCGTCGAGGTGCGCGTCGACAGCATCGAGGCCCTGAAGTACCTGCACATCTGGCAGCGGGGCGGCAGCAAAATGCCTGAGGGCTACAGCACGCACCTCCGTTCCCAGGGCCGCACTCCCACCCTCGTACGGCTCCAGATGATCGTCGAGTACACACCGCACCTGACGTTCCTGCACGAGAAGGCCCACGTCGGCAACCCACTCAACGAAGCCGCCGACTCCCTCGCCAAGCTCGGCCTTCGCTGTGTACGCGGCCAAATCGCAGGCGCCGAGCTACCGCGACTCGTCCCGCTGTGGGCGATCGGCGCCCTCGCCGAGTACCGCCGCGCCGCCTGACCGCACTTCGCACGTCCTGTGGCGCCGACTGCCGCCAACCACGGAGGGAACCACGTCATGTCCGATACGACGCCCGCACCGGCTGAGGCCAGCCCCGCGACCCCGGTGGCCGAGCCCACGGCGCCGGCTGCCTTCGGGGAGTCCCCGCTCCCGGCACCGTCCGCCGTAGAACCCTCACCACGAAGGACATCTGTGAACAGACCGAAGACCATCGCCATCGCTGCCTCCGCACTGGCCGCGGTCTCCCTCACAGGAGCCGCGGTCGACCATGTCCGAACCAACTCCGCGCTGACCGAAGCCCGTCGCAAGGCGGTATCGGCCGACCACCGCGCCCAGCAGGCGGAGGCCCGCCCGCCAAAGGTCGTCACCAAGACGGTCACCAAGACCGTGGACAAGCCCGTCTTCGGCCGCTCGACCCTCCTCGGTGCCTACGCGGCGGGCGTCATCGCCGGCGGCGTCTACTCCGACAGCGGCTCGATGAGCTTCACCGCGAGCGACAGCACCTGCTCGCAGCAGTACTCCCAGATCTCACAGGAGCCCAACGGCGGCACTGTCCAGAGGGACCTCTTCATGAAGGCCTGTCTGACCAACGTCCACGACACCGCCAAGACCGACCCCTCGCCCTGACCGCGCTGCTGTCGGCCTCGTCCGGGGTCGAGCGCCGCCGCCGCATCGCCCTGCGCGCAACGCGTACCCGACCGCCCGAGATCACCGTCGACTCTCTCGCCGCCTTTGCCCAGGTGTCCTTGCTCCAGTCGGTCCGCAGGCTGCGCGCGATGAACGCCGAGGTCGAGATCGTGCCCATCCGACGCTGACAGCGGCGGTGCGACGGGCGGAACGAGCCACGCGGAATGTGCTCAACCGGCGCCGTCGCTCTCATCGCAGCCCAAGGGCAGCAACGTAGCGATTCCGCATCGCAGCTGCGCAGAAAGCGTGAAGGAATCTACGATCATCCGCAAGACGCAGACAACGCGGCTGCGGCCACTATCGAGCAGGGTCAGGAGGCGCGTGCACGCCGGCGGACCGAAGGGCACACCGCGACAAGACCCTCTCGGAACCGAGGACGGCCCCGGCGGTTCCTGCTGCGACGCCAACTCCACGCCGAGCGGCTCGCGCCGCGTCGAGTGAGCCGTAATTTTTTGGGACATGACGACCTGAGGAGTTCAAGGCATGGCAACAGATGACTTCGAGGAAGCCGATCCGGCGGCATCCGTACCGGGGAAGCGAGTCCTCGACCTGTTGGACAAGGCAATCGCCGTCCAGAGCCCACTGGTACGCAAGAACATCGCCCGGGCCCGCCAGCGGAACCCAGAAGCGATACCAGCGCAGGTGATCCGCAATCTGGAGCGGATGTACATCAGCGCCTTGACCGGGACGGGTGCCGCAGTCGGAGGAGCTGCAGCCGCGCCCGGCGTCGGCACGGGAGTGGCACTCGCGCTGTCCGCAGGCGAGGCTCTGTCATCTCTCGAGCTGAGCGCGCTCTTCGCGCTCTCGATCGCCGAAGTCCACGGAGTCCCCATCGACGAGATCGAGCGCCGCCGAACGATCGTGATGGGAATCATGCTCGGCGGGTCCGGCTCCTCCACCATCACCAAGGTCGCCGAGCGTACGGGACAACACTGGGGGCGTCAGATTGTCGCCAAGGTGCCTGTCGAGACGTTGCGTCAGATCAACAAGGTCTTGGGGAAGAACTTCATCACGAAGTACGGGACCAAACAGGGAATCATCGTCCTCGGTCGAGTGGCACCGTTCGGTATCGGCGCTGTGATCGGTGGTGGCGCCAACGCTGCCCTCGCCACCCTGGCTGTGAGGGCCGGACGTCGCGCATTTGGCCCACCCCCGACGTCCTGGGAAGAGCTGACGCCCGGCACACCGCCGACCTCCGAGCACTCGCAACCCTATTAGGGCTTGGTCAGGTTCATATGGGTGTGGGTATGTTGCGGTGGCAGGGGCAAGTCCTAGGTGTTCTGTCCGGGGAGGTTGTGGACAGTGGTGACGATCACTGTTGGGGGCTCTTGAACGGGTGAGGGCCTTCCGGGTTCGGTGTGGATTGCGACGTCCCACCGGCCCGAAAGGCCCTCATGCCACACCGTAATGCACCCCTGACCGCGGCCGGGATCGCCCACAAGCGAACCCGGCCCTACCGGCCGCAGACCAACGGCAAGGTCGAACGCTTCAACCGCACCCTGCTCGAGGAATGGGCCTACGCCAAGCCCTACCGCTCAGAGACCGAACGACGAGCCGCCTTCCCGCACTGGCTCCACACCTACAACCACCACCGCGGCCACACCGCCCTGAACGGCAAACCACCCGCCAGCCGCGTCCCCAACCTAATCCGGTGTTAGCGGCGGTTGTGGTGGCCGGGGCGTCGGGTGGAGACCTTTCCCCAACTCAGCCCGTGAGGCTTTCTGTGAGAGCGGTACGTCTCGGCGTATCCCGGCTACCCGCCGTCGCGAAGTGGATGATGTTGGCGCCCTTCGACGCCGGACGGATATCTGACGACACCCTGGCCTTGATGCCTCCCCACAGAGCGGTGGCGTCCGGCGCCGTCGGGCGTCAACACTCTCACCTTGATGACTCGTTGGTGTTGGTGGTGCGAGCCTGCCGCATGGTGACCTCTCGTGAAGCCCGAGCCCGCTGAGCTCCCGGATAGACCGAGGCCCCTGGGGTGAGCTGGTGCCACGAACGGCTACTGAGGTGGCGGACCGGCCCTTGCGCTGAGTCCTGGGATTAGGTCGCTGCGTGGCCCGCATGAGCTCGTGAACTACACAAACTGCATGATGGAGAGGAACATCTTGATCTACTGCGGCATCGACTGGGCTGAGCACACACACGACGTCGCCTTGGTCGACGACAGCGGGCAACTATTGGCCAAGCGGCACATCACCGACGACGCCGCGGGCTACAAGATCCTTTTGGACCTGCTCGCCGAGTACGGCGACACCGAGGAGAACCCGATCCCGGTTGCGATCGAAACTTCGCGGGGACTGCTCGTGGCGGTACTGCGAACCGGCAAGCGCCAGGTTTTCGCAATCAATCCGATGGCTGCCGCCCGCTACCGCGACCGGCACTCGGTCTCGCGCAAGAAGTCAGACCCCGGCGACGCCCTCGTCCTGGCCAACATCCTGCGCACCGACATGCACGCCCACCGGCCCCTGGCAGGCGACTCCGACCTGGCCCGCGCCATCGCCGTCCTCGCCCGCGCCCAGCAGGACGCCACCTGGAACCGCCTGCAGATCTCCAACCAGCTCCGATCCCTGCTGCGCGAGTACTACCCGGCCGCTCTCGCGGCCTTCGAATCCTGGAAAAACGGCCTCTGTCGCTCCGAGGCCCACGAGATCCTCAAGCTGGCCCCGACGCCGGCCAAGGCCGCTCGGCTGACTCGTACGCAGTTACAGGCCGCGCTCAAGCGGGCCGGTCGTCAGCGGGGCATCGCGGCCGAGGCCGAGCGGCTGCGCGAGGTCCTCCGGGCCGACTGGGCCCATCAGCCGCCGCTGGTCAAGGACGCGCTCGGCAAGCAGATGCTCGCCCTCCTGGTTCAGTTGGAGGCCGCGTGCACCGCTGCCGATAACCTCGCCGAGGCGGTCGAAGAGGCGTTCCCTCAGCACCCGGACGCTGAGATCATCCTCAGCTTCCCTGGCCTCGGCACCCAGCTCGGCGCCCGGGTGCTCGCCGAGATCGGGGACGACCGGCAACGGTTCGCCGACGCCCGCGGCCTGAAGGCATACGCTGGCGCGTCGCCCGTCACCCGCGCCTCCGGCAAGAAGTCGAGCATCACCCGCCGCTGGGTCAAGAACGACCGCCTCAACCACGCCGGCTACCTCTGGGCGTTCTCCGCCATCACCGCCTCACCCGGTGCCAAGGCCCACTACCGGCGACGGCGCGACGACCACGCGGACTGGCACGCCGCCGCCCAGCGCAACCTTTTCAACCGCATGATCGGCCAGCTCTACCATTGCCTCCAACAGGGGCATCACTACGACGAAGCTGCCGCCTTCCCGGCGGAGACTGAGGCCGCGCTTCAAGCCGCATAGAACGTGCCCCGAGGACGTCACAAAGGGCGTCCCCCGCGCGTTAGGCTCCCGCGCATGAACAGCGAGAACCCTCACGCCGACCGGTTCCTCGGCGAGTTCCAGGAGCTCGAGCACGGCCGGCCTGACGGCCCTTCGCTCCGTGCTGCCGTGCGTGACCACGCAGACCCGGACGAGCCCCGTCTCGTGGAGTATCTGCGCTCGGGAGCAGTCCTTGCCGCCACCGGATCTCGCGTTCACGACATCCTGAGTCCCGGCCGCGAGCTGATCGACGGGCTGCATCTGCTCACCGACGGGCAGTGGTTCTGGTACTCAGACCTCGCCCACTACGTCGAGCAATACCACGTCGCCTTGGACCAGCAATTCGTTCAGCATGCGCAAGACCAGAACTGGGCTGCACCCCCGCTGACCACTGCTGAACTCATCAAGATCGAAGAGACCCTGTTCGATGACGAGAGCGCCTGACCCAACGCTTTAAGCCGCCTGACTTGACGCGATAGGGCCCTGAGGTGTCTCACAGGGCAATACAGATCGTCTGGATCAAGAGACGGTGGCGGTCGGCGGGGTCCAGCGGTGGCTGCGGGACACCGCGCTGGAGATGCCGTAGTCCTTCTTCAGCGTGTCGGGGATCGCATAGTGCATGACGCGTCCGCGGGTGAGCGACGACAGCTCGAAGACAGTGGTGAGGTGGCCGAGGCGGTCCAGGGCCCAGGCGCCGAGCGGCGAGCGGTCCTCGATGGTCTCCAGGACGCCGAGGAGATGGGGAACGGTGTTTACGACGGTGTCCCACGGCGTACGCGGCACGTGGAGCCAGTCGGCGCAGGTGTCGCCGATGAGGTACCGGATGAGGGCGGAAACGATCGGGTCGAAGACGGTGCCGGGCACCACCTCCTCATAGAGGTCGATCAACTGCCGGGTCAGGTGAGCGCCCTCCTCTGAAGGTCCCATGTGCCGGACCATGTACAGGTCGAGGAACCGGCGCGCCTCGTCGAGAGTTCCAGGGACAGCGTCCTGGTCGACGCCGAGCATGGCACCGACGACACGCCACGCGTAGTAGTAGGCCTCCGCGCCGTCCGTCGACATATGGATGCCGAGGCGATGCAGGCTGTCCAGCACGAGCAGGGAGAAGAACATCTGCCCGCCGATCATGTCCTCCTGGCAGATCGGCGTCCCGAGGGCTTCGGTGTCCCAGCGGTTCTCGCGCCTCAGGTGATAGCGGATAGAAGCGTGCAGGAGGCGGACCTTCTGGGCGGCGGGGATGAAGCGACTGCCGGCCTCGAAGGCGTCGGGCTGCATCAGATGGACGGTGAACTGGCCGGTCTCGGCCATCCGTTTGGAGGGGTACTTCAGCCCGTGGGTGGTCGACAGCAGCCTCGCCACGTGCGGAACGACGTAGCAGGCGGGCATGGAGGCGAAGGACAGCGCGGTGGAGATGTGCACGTTGTTGTCGATTAAGAACAGCCGGGCCTTCTCCATCTCCGACCAGTCCACCCAGGCCGGCGGGACACGAGTGGCCTCAAGATACTCGCGTGCGACGTCGGGCAGCCCGTCCGGCAAGGGAGTTCCAGCGGTGGAGACGTAACGCATCAGGGCGTTGAACTTGCCCACCTCCCCGCGTGCAAAGAGTGCGGCGACAGTGGCGTCGGCGAGCTCGTCACCGGTCTGCCGTAGGGCGTCCATCGATGCCTCGGTGTCGGTCATGGCAGGGCTCCTTGTCTTCCACGGGATCGTCCAACTCAGGCGGGAGGCCGACTGCCCGGGGGGCACGGGCGTGCACACCCCGCCACGCGGGTCGGGTCAGTACAGGCGGACCGCCGCCGAATGCGCCAGCGCGGTCAGGGCAGCGCTGGCGTGCGCCGGCACATCCAGCTCGTGGAGGGCATCGAGAGCCTCCTCGACCCGTTCCCTGATCATGTCCTCGATGCGGTCGGGTGCCTTCAGCCGACGCATCATCGCGCGCACGGCGTCCAGCCCCTCCCCGTCCAGGTCACCTCGGCCGAGCAGGGCGCGCAGCAGCTCCCGCTCGCCGTCGCTGGCGAGGCGCCACGTCTCTGCCAGAAGCGCCGTGGGCCGCTGGCCGCGCACATCGTCGGCACTGGCCTTGCCGGTGCGTTCCGGCTCCCCGAACAGGCCCAGCAAGTCGTCCCGAAGCTGGAACGCCTCGCCCAGCGGCAGGCCGTACGCGGAGTAGCCCTCACGCAGCCGCGCCCCCGCCCCAGCCAGGGCACCGCCGATCAGCAGGGGCTGCTCGGCGGTGTACTTGGCGGTCTTGTACCGGATCACCTTCAGCGACGCATCGGTATCCGGACCGGCTCCGGTATGCAGGATCTCCAGGCACTCGCCCGCGATCAGCTCGCGGGCCATCACCGACCATAACGGGCGGGCCCGGACGAGATACGCGGCGGGCAGACCGCTGGTGGCGAACAGTTGCCCGGCCCATGCCATCAGCAGGTCCCCGACCAGCATCGCCAGCGACCTTCCGGCGGCGTCGGCGCCTGGGTGACGCCCTACCGCACCGCGCAGGGCCACATGTGCAGTGGCGCGCCCGTGCCGCAGCGGACTGTCGTCGATGAGGTCGTCGTGCACGACCGCGGCGGCGTGCACCAGCTCCATGGAGGCTGCCGCGCGCACCAGGGCGTCGCTGTCCGGCTGGCCCACCGCACGCCAACCCCAGTAACAGAACGCCGCCCGCAGCCGCTTGCCGTCCGCGACCGCCCCCTCCAACTGCTCGGCCACCGCGCCCAGGATGGGGTCGATCGCCGCGAACTCATCGGCCTCGCGGGCAACGAACCGGTGCAGCACCTCATCGACGCGGGTCTTGAACGCGATCGGCTCCCACCGGTCAGACATCATCGGCGGTCTGCCGAGCCAAGGCATGCCGGGCGAGGATCTCCAAGTGGGCCGGAGGTACGGCCGCGTACCGGTCCAGCACCAAGCGCCCACGCGCCATGAGGTCATGCTCGGCCTCTGCCGCCAGCTCCGCGGCATCCGAGCGGCGCAACAGCCCCAGCACCGTCCCCAGAACCGAACCCACCGTACTCAGCGCCAGATCGGCCAGCCCGGCCGCCAGCAGCAGCGCCTGGCCGTCCATGCCTCCGCATCGTCCCGCTTCTTGCGTCATGCTGTCCCCCCAGCCGCGGTACATCGAGGCGGCGCCGGTCACGCGCCGTCCTTTCGAGCATCGCGTCACACCGGGCGGGGGAACGGAAGAACTCACGATCGAGTGATCACATCGCTCGACCGTACGAGCGGAGACGGTGGCGTCCTCGCCCCGCACGCGGCGCCCGCTTTGCGCACCCTGTTATTCGGGTACGCCTTGTGGAGTTGGACGGCCCGGTGA
This sequence comes from Streptomyces sp. MI02-7b, assembly GCF_033793585.1. Lineage (NCBI taxonomy): Bacteria > Bacillati > Actinomycetota > Actinomycetes > Kitasatosporales > Streptomycetaceae > Streptomyces > Streptomyces sp. MI02-7b. The sequence continues at coordinate 103,768 of NZ_JARAWX010000030.1, forward strand.
GCGAGTTCATCGCGGATGCCAGCAAGAACGCGGCCCATCTCGGTGTGCTCATCCAGGGTGAGACGGGGCTTCGTGGGCAAGCGGGTCTCCGTTCGACCGATGACTGGGGGCGGAACGTTCAACGACGGATGGGGGCGGGCATCCCCGCAGACCGCCCCCACCGCGGTCATGGGGGATGGGCCCAACCAATCAGTCGCTGCCCGCCCAGTACCCAGCCACGCCGAGCCAGTCGGCTCGAGAACACTATGCCCGGCGCGGGGACGAACACTTCAGAGGACACGCGACGCCAGGGGTGTGCGTCAGCCAGCGAAGCCCTCCTGCGCGGCCAATACAGGGCGCGCGTTCGCAGACCGCGGTGACAACGACTCAGCCCGGCAGTACGGCAGGTACCAGGCTGGTTGCCGGCTGGGGGTTGCCGTCTGGGCGGTCGTTGATCCAGTTGAGGCCGCTGGGGTCGAGGCGGGTGCGGGCGCGGGTGACGGCGACGTAGGCGAGGCGGGCGTCTGCGTCGTCGATCGGGCCGGGCAGGGGTTTTCCCTGCTCGTCGCGTTTGTTGCTGTCTTTGGGTGGGTTGAAATCTTCGGCGATCTTCACCTGGGGCCATTCGCGTCCCTTGGCCTTGTGCACGGTGGAGACCGTGACCTGGGCGTTCTCTTCGTCGACGAGGCGGTTGACCGCGGTCAGGATGGCGTCCGCTTCGTGCAGGTCGACGAGGTCGATGAATGGCTGCAGGTCGCCGCCGGCGGGGTCTTGCGCGGCGTAGTCCTGCAGTTCGCCCCACGTGGTGAACAGCACCAGTTCCGGGTGGGTGGTGCGGCGGCCGTCCTGCAGGTCCCGGGCCGCATGGGCCAGCGTGCGCAGGCTGTCCCCTCCCCCGGCCAGGGCAACCCGGCGGCCGAGGCCGAGAAGGCGCAGGACTTCGGCCATGGCGCCGATGTTGCTGCGGCACAGGACCGCGTCCGGCCTGGTGACGGTGTCGATTTCGGTGGGGATGGTGTCGGTGCCCTGAAGGCGGATCGGGGCGTCAGCGATCGCGAGCCACCGGTTGGCTTCCAAAGCCAGCAGCGGGCCGAAGCGGAAGGACTGAGCCTTTTCAGCGGGGCCACCGATCGGGTGACGGCCCACTGGTTGGAGACCGGTGCGAAACGGACGAGGCTCCTCAACGGTTGAGCGAGATGTCTGACGTCTCAACTCTTCTGCCGGGGAGCCCCGTTGGTTGCGTATCCTGCCTGTGAGAATGGGGATGCCGTTCCGGGGCGGCCTGGCCCATATCCTGCCTGGCTTGCGTGTTGATGCCCTGAGTGCGATCTGCCGGCTGTGTCCGGG
>NZ_JARAWX010000031.1:0-96678 GCF_033793585.1 Streptomyces sp. MI02-7b
CCCCGACGAGATCGTCGACCGCTTCTGCGTGATCGGCACCGCGGAGCAGCACATCGAGAAGCTGACCGCCCTCAAGGCCCTGGGCGTCGACCAGTTCGCCCTGTATGACATGCACGACGCCAAGGAGGCCACCATCGACGCCTACGGGTCGACCGTGATCCCCGCCCTCGCCGGCTGACCGGGGACACGCCCGCATGCAGGAGGCCACGGCCCCCGCCCAGATCACGCACAGCGACGGCCGCGTCGAGCTGGCACCCGGCGCGGCCGCCCCGCACGGCCGCTACGCGAACGAGGACCTGCTCCCGGTCCCGCTGGCCCAACGCAAGTGGACGACGTACAACTTCACGGCCCTGTGGGTCGGCATGGCCCACAACATCCCGTCCTGGACGCTCTCCTCCGGCCTGGTCGCGCTCGGCATGGACTGGAAGCAGGCGGTGTTCACCATCGCCCTGGCCAACGTCATCGTGCTGGCCCCGATGCTGCTCACCGGCCACGCCGGGCCCAAGTACGGCATCCCGTTCCCCGTTCTGGCCCGCGCCTCCTTCGGAGTGCGCGGCGCGAACCTGCCGGCGCTGCTGCGGGCGGCGGTGGCCTGCGCGTGGTTCGGCATCCAGACCTGGATCGGCGGGCAGGGCATCTTCGTCCTGCTCGGCAACATCTGGGGCGGCTGGGCCGGCGCGGCGCGGATCGGCGGCTACCCGTGGACGCTGTGGCTGTGCTTCGTCGTCTTCTGGGTGCTCGAACTGGCCATCATCTACCGGGGGATGGAGACGCTCCGCCGCTTCGAGAACTGGGCGGCGCCCTTCGTCATCGTCGGCGCTCTGGTGCTGCTCATCTGGATCACCGGGAAGGCGGGCGGCCTCGGACAGCTGCTGGACCAGCCGTCCTCGCTCGGCTGGGGGCCGGAGTTCTGGCAGGTCTTCTTCCCCTCCCTGATGGGCATGATCGGCTTCTGGTCGACGCTGTCCCTCAACATCCCCGACTTCACCCGCTTCGGCGCCGGGCAGCGCGCCCAGGTGCGCGGGCAGACCCTGGGCCTGCCGACGACCATGACGCTCTTCGCCGTGCTGTCCGTACTCGTCACCTCCGGCTCCGAGGCGGTCTACGGCAAGGCGATCTGGGACCCCGTCGAGCTGGCGGGCAAGGCGGACAGCGTCTTCGGCCTCCTCTACGCCCTGGTCACCGTCCTGGTGGCGACGATCAGCGTGAACATCGCCGCCAACGTTGTCTCGCCCGCCTACGACCTGTCCAACCTCGCCCCGAAGATCATCAACTTCCGCACCGGCGCGCTCGTCACGGGCGTCGTCGGCGTGCTGATCTTCCCCTGGAAGCTGATCTCCACGCCCGAGCTGTACATCTACACCTGGCTCGGGGTCGTCGGCGGCATCCTCGGCACGGTCGCCGGCATCCTGATCGCCGACTACTGGATCGTCCGGGGCACCCACCTCGCGCTCCCCGAGCTGTACCGGTCGGGCGGCGGCCGCTACTGGTACCGCGGTGGCTGGAACTGGCGGGCGGTGGCGGCCTTCGCCGCCGGAGCCCTGCTGGCGGTCGGCGGCTCCTACTCCAAGGTCGACGCCAAGGGTGCCAAGCAGGGCCCGTTCCCCGTCGACGGGCTGATCCCGCCGCTGCGCCCGCTCGCCGACTACGGCTGGGCCGTCGGTCTCGCCACCTCCTTCGTGCTCTACGTGCTCCTGATGTGGCCGGCCCGGCGGCACGCGCGCACCGTGTGAACGGCGCGGACGGCGCTGATGGCGTGAACCGGCCAATGCCACCGCGACTGCGCGCGGCGCGGGGCGATCTGGTCTGATGGGGGAGTGATCGATGACGCACTCTTCAAGGCCGTGGAGGTCGCGGTACGAGCGGTGGCCGAGGCGGAGGTCGTGCCGCGCTGGCGGCAGCTGACCGCCGCCGACATCAGCCACAAGACCGGCCCCGGGGACCTGGTCACCGTCGCCGACCGCGAGGCGGAGGCGCGGCTCACCGAGGAACTGCCCGCGCTCCTGCCCGGCTCGGTCGTCGTCGGCGAGGAGGCCGTGCACGCCGATCCCTCCGTCCTGCGCCGGATCGGCGGCGGCGACCCGGTCTGGATCGTCGATCCGGTCGACGGCACCGCCAACTTCGTGGCCGGCAGGCCCGAGTTCGCCACCCTCGTCGCTCTCGCGCAGGACGGCGAGGTGCACGCCTCGTGGACGTACGTACCGCGCCTCGGCCTGATGGCCACGGCGCGGCGCGGCGCGGGGGCGCTGCTCAACGGCGAGCCGATCCGCACCGCCAGGTCCGTCGAGGGCGCTGCGCTGAGGGTCGCCACCTCGCAGTTCTCCTTCCTGGACGAGCAGGAGCGGCGGCAGTTCGAAGGGCTCGGCTCCGACGGCGTCACGGCGCGCCAGTGCACCTGTGCCGGGCTGGACTACCTGGAGGTCGCCCGGGGCGCCCTCGACGCCGTCGCCTTCACCTGGGAGTCGCCCTGGGACCACGCGGCCGGGGTGCTCCTGGTCGGTGAGGCCGGCGGGGCCGGTGTCACCGCCGCGGGGGTGCCCTTCCGGATCGCGGGCGGCAACGCCTTCCCCTTCTCGGTCGCGCGCGACGAGGCGACCGCGCGACGCGTCGTCGGCCTCATGGCGGGGGACCGGTGACCCGGGCGCGCGTCCTGGACGCGATCGTCGTCGGCGCCGGCCCCAACGGCCTGACCGCCGCGGTCGAACTCGCCCGCGCGGGGCTGTCCGTCGAGGTCTTCGAGGCCGGTGACCGCGTCGGCGGCGGGGCGCGCACGGAGGAGCTGACGCTGCCGGGCTTCCTGCACGACCCCTGCTCGGCCGTGCACCCCCTCGGTGCGGGCTCACCCGCCTTCAACGCCATGCCGCTCGCCGACCACGGACTGGAGTGGCTGCACCCCGAGCTGCCGCTCGCCCACCCCTTCGACGACGGCACCGCCGCCGTCCTGGCCCGCACCGTCGGCGCCACCGCCGCCTCGCTGGGACCGCGCGACGCGGGCACCTACCGGCGGCTGCTCGCCCCGTACATCGGGCGCTGGGACACCCTCGCCCACGACTTCCTGCGGCCCCAGTGGCACGGCCTGCCGCGCGACCCGCTGGGCTTCGCGCGGTTCGGAATCACCGGCCTGCCACCGGTGGCACTGCTGGCCCGCCGCTTCCGCGACCGGAAGGCCCGCGGGCTGCTCGCCGGGCTCGCCGCGCACACCGTCGCCCCGCTCACCAGCCCGCTGACCGGCGCGATCGCCATGATGTTCGCGGTCGCCGGGCACGAGGTCGGGTGGCCCCTGCCGCGCGGCGGCTCCCAGAGCCTGTCCGACGCCCTGGCCTCGTACCTGGGCGAGCTGGGCGGCACCGTCCACACTGGTGTCACGGTGCGCAAGATCGACGAACTGCCGCCCGCGCGCGCCTACGTCTTCGACACCTCGCCCACGGCGGTGGCCCGGATCGCCGGGCTCGGCGACGCCTACCACCGCTACCACTACGGCCCGTCGGTCTGGAAGATCGACTACGCCCTGGACGGGCCGGTGCCCTGGACGGCCGCCGAGGCGCGGCGGGCCGGGACGGTGCACCTCGGCCCGACCTTCGGCGAGATCGGCGACGCGCTCGGCCGGGCCGTCTCCGGCCGCGCACCGCACGTCCCGTTCCTCATCACCGCGCAGCCGAGCGTCGTGGACCCCGGCCGCGCGCCGGAGGGCAAGCACGTCTTCTGGGCCTACGCCCACGTGCCCAACGACTGGCGGGGTGACGCCACCGACGCCGTCGAGCGGCAGATCGAGCGCTTCGCGCCCGGCTTCCGCGACCTCGTCCTCGCCCGCGCCGTCAGCGGCCCCGCCGAGCTGGCCGCCCGCAACCTCAACTACGTCGGCGGCGACTTCGGCTGCGGTGCCTTCACCGGCCTGCAGACCGCCTTCCGCCCGAAGCCGAAGTGGAACCCGTACACCACCTCCCGCCCCACCGTCTTCCTGTGCTCCTCCGCGACCCCGCCCGGGCCCGGCGTCCACGGGATGCCGGGCCACCACGCGGCCCGCGCCGTCCTGAAGCGGCTGGGCGCGGCGGTCCCCCGGGACTGAGCCGGGGCGGACCCGGGCGGCCCCGGACCGCGGCTGCCGGCCGCAGCGGTTAGCATCGGCGACATGGAGCAGCGCGTATTGGGCAGGACGGGCCGCAAGGTGTCCGTCGTGGGTCTCGGCACCTGGCAGCTGGGTGCCGACTGGGGTGACGTGCGGGAGGAGGACGCGCTCGCGGTGCTGGACGCCGCCGTCGAGTCGGGTGTGACCTTCTTCGACACGGCGGACGTCTACGGCGACGGCCGCAGCGAGCAGCTGATCGGCCGCTATCTGCGCGAGCGCCCCGACGCCGGCGTCTTCGTGGCCACGAAGATGGGCCGCCGCACCGCTCAGGTCCCCGAGAACTACGTGCTGGACAACTTCCGCGCGTGGAACGACCGTTCGCGTGCGAACCTGGGCGTCGACACCCTCGACCTCGTGCAGCTGCACTGCCCGCCGACCTCGGTGTACTCCTCGGACGCGGTCTTCGACGCCCTGGACACCCTCGTCGAGGAGCAGCGGATCGCCGCGTACGCCGTGAGCGTCGAGACCTGCGAGGAGGCGCTGACGGCGATCGCCCGCCCCGGCGTGGCCAGCGTGCAGATCATCCTCAACCCCTTCCGCCTCAAGCCGCTGGAGCAGGTGCTCCCGGCCGCCGCCGAGGCGGGCGTCGGGATCATCGCGCGCGTGCCGCTCGCGTCCGGCCTGCTGACCGGCCGCTACACCAAGGACACCGTCTTCGCCGCCGACGACCACCGGAACTACAACCGGCACGGCGAGGCCTTCGACCAGGGCGAGACCTTCTCCGGCGTCGACTACGAGACCGGGCTGGAGGCCGCCGCGGAGTTCGTCGCGCTGGCGCCGCAGGGCGCGACCCCCGCGCAGACCGCGCTGCGCTGGATCGTCCAGCAGCCCGGTGTCACCAGCGTCATCCCCGGCGCGCGCTCGGTCGCCCAGGCCCGTGCCAACGCCGAGGCCGCCGCACTGCCCCCGCTGTCGCAGGCCACCCTGGACGCGGTGCGGGACCTGTACGACACCCGCATCCGCGCCCAGGTCCACCACCGCTGGTAGCCCCCGCGGAACACCCGCCCGCGCCGGGCGTCAGCCCGTGCCCGCCTCCTGGACGATGCCGTCCAGGAGCGCGGGCAGCGCGGTGCCGATCGGCTCGCGCACCAGCTCGTCCGCCAAGGGGTCGTACGGCGTCGGCTCGGCGTTGACGATCACCAGCCGCGCGCCGCTCTCGGCCGCGATCCCCGTGAGCGACGCGGCCGGCTGCACCTGCAGGCTGGTGCCCACCGCGATGAACAGCTGACAGCCCTTCGCGATGGCCATCGCGTTCCCCAGCACCACCGGGTCGAGCCGCTGCCCGAACATCACGGTGGCCGATTTCAGGATGCCGCCGCACTTCGCGCACGCCGGGTCCTCCTCACCGGCCCGGACCCGCTCCAGCGCCTCCGTCATCGGGGCGCGGTCGTGGCACCGCGTGCACACGACCGTGCGCGCCGTCCCGTGCAGTTCCAGCACCTTGCGTTCGGGCAGCCCGGCCATCTGGTGCAGCCCGTCGACGTTCTGCGTGATCACCCGGACCGGGACCCCCGCCCGCTCAAGCCGGACGATCGCCGCGTGCGCCTCGTTCGGCCGCGCCCGCAGAGCGGGGCTGTCGTTCCGCATCCGCCACGACCTGCGGCGGATCTTCGGGTCGGCCATGTAGTGCTCGTACGTCACGAGCTTCTCGGCCCCGGGGTCGCTCCGCCACACACCGTTCGGGCCCCGGTAGTCGGGGATACCGGAGTCGGTGGAGATCCCCGCGCCGCTGAGAATCGCGACAAGCGGCTTCTTCGCGTTCATGCGGCGAGCGTACGCAGACCGGGCGGCACGCGGCCATCGCGTTTCCGCGTCGCGCCGAGGTGCCGGCGAGGGTCTCCGCTGGCGCCCTCTGGGGCCGGTCCCGGACACGATCCGGGGGGCTGAGGGGGCAATGGCGGGGCCTCCGGTGCAAGTCCACGCACGTATCACTGATGTGATGATGCATCAGTGGCGGGGTCCTTGCCTCCGGAGGGCCCGATCAGGAGTTGGCGACTCGTATCGACGCGCGTACGGAACAAAGTTGAGTGATCGTCACTTGTGTGTATGCAGTAACAGGATTGTCAGGTAGGGAGCTTGGCATCGGTGTTCAATACACGGTCCTGCTGCATCTGGTCGGCTGGAGCCGTCCCAAGAAGGTTTCAGTTTCAACCACTCGGTGGTGGCGGCGCTGTGCCGCCGCTTGCGCGAGAGGTGACGAGAAAGGACTTTTCGCAGTGTCGACTACCTTCAGGATGATGAGGCGCGCCGCCGTGGTGGCCGCCTGTGCGACCGCCGCGATCGCCGCCGCCACAACGCAGGCGTCGGCTGCGTTCTTCCAGTTCAGCCTCGCACCGGGCGGTTACTCGTCCTGTGACGGGTACACGCTCTGCGTCTACGAGCACACGGACTTCAACGGCTGGTACGGGTTCGGTCAGGGTGACGGTCAATACCAGCTGGGCACCAGCGGTGACCGGCTCAACAACAAGATCTCATCCATCGTCAACAACTCGTCGCAGACGTACTGCTTCTTCGACGGCAACAACTTCGACGGCGCGAAGTTCCAGGTCGGATTCGGCAAGATCTACCCGAACCTCAACACCGCGGGCTTCGGTGACAGGATCGGTTCCTGGCGGCCCGGCAAGTGCTAGCCGGTCGCGGTGGCAGGGGTCGCCGATAGCCGGCTTCCGCACTGACCGGTGGCGGGAATCCGCGTGATGTCCGCAGGGGCAGGGGCCCGCAACGGGATCGCAGTCGCGGGCCCTGACCCCCTCCCCGCTCAGCCCAGCCGCTCCCGTACCTCGGCGACCAGGCCCGCCGCGGCCTCGACGGCGGCCACGGGGTCGCCCAGCCCGGCCAGCACCGCCTCGGCGCGGTCCCGGAAACCGGGCGGGGCGCCGGGCAGCGCGTCCGCCGCGGCCAGGGAGCCCTTCTCGTTCAGGCACCAGACGCGGTGGTGGGCGTGCAGGGACTGGGCGAGCACGCCGACGGCCCGCGACAGGCACAGCGCGGCGTGCAGGACGTCGCCCGCGGCCGCCGACTTGCGGGCGTTGACCACCAGGAAATCCGCCTCCCACGCGGCGCCGGTCAGGGCGGCGCGCAGCGGCTCGGGGTACACCCGGGTGCGCTCGCGCAGCGCGGCCAGTTCACCGGAGGGGTCGGACAGGACCCGGCCGAGTGCCACCTCGCCGGGATAGACCGGTGACCAGAAGCCCAGCGGATGGCCGGGCTGGATGCCCACCTCGTAGCGGCCGGCCTCGCAGTCCTCCCAGACGCGCAGCACGCGGTCCAGGTCGCGCAGGATCCAGTCGACGCGGGCGCCGCCCACCGTCAGCCACGCCCCGCCGTTCACCCACGGGCCCCAGCCGCCCGGGCCCGCGACCTCCACGGGGGCGCCGGTCACCTCCTCCGCGAGCGCGGCGAGGGCCGCCGTGCCGGGAGTGCCGCGGTAGTACACGCCGAGGTCCCAGTCGGAGTCCGGCCGGTGCGTGCCGCGTGCCCGGCTGCCGCCGAGCAGGACGCCCACGACGCCGGGGACGGCGCACAGGGCATCGGCCATGGCGGCGACAGGGGGTCCGGGGTGAAGCTGTTCGGGCATCGTGCGAGTGTAGGAGCCATCCGGCGCGAGGAGTAGGCAATTGTTCACCACCCGGCCCACGCTTCAGGGCACCTTCGGCATGGTCTCGTCCACGCACTGGCTGGCCTCCCAGTCGGCCATGGCGGTCCTGGAGAGCGGCGGCAACGCCTATGACGCCGCCGTCGCCGCCGGCTTCGTCCTGCACGTGGTGGAGCCGCACCTCAACGGACCGGCCGGCGAGGTGCCGATCGTCCTCGCCCCGGCGGGCGGCGAGGTGCGCGTGCTGTGCGGCCAGGGACCGGCCCCGGCGGGCGCGAGCGTCGAGCACTACCGGTCGCTCGGCCTCGACCTCGTCCCCGGTACGGGACCGCTGGCGGCGGCCGTTCCGGGTGCCTTCGACGCGTGGATGGTGCTGCTGCGCGACCACGGCACGAAGCCGCTGGACGACGTGCTGTCGTACGCCATCGGCTACGCCGAGCACGGGCACCCCGCGGTCGAGGCGATCGGCGCGACCGTGGAGTCCGTACGCGCGCTGTTCGAGACCGAGTGGACGACCTCCGCGGAGCTCCACCTGCCCGCCCCCCGCCCCGGCGAGCTGCTCCGCAACCCGCAACTGGCCGCCACCTGGCGGCGTCTGCTGCGTGACGCACAGGCCGCGGGCAGCGACCGGGAGGCACAGATCGAGGCCGCCCGGCGCGTGTGGCGCGAGGGCTTCATCGGCGAGGCCGTCGTGGACTTCGCCGCCCGCCCGGCCATGGACACCTCCGGCGAGCGGCACGCGTCCACCCTGACCGGGGACGACCTCGTCGGCTACGAGGCCCGCTACGAGGACCCGGTCACCCACGACTGGAACGGCTGGACGGTCTGCAAGGCCGGCCCCTGGAGCCAGGGCCCTTCCCTGCTGCAGCAGTTGGCGCTGCTGCCCGAGGCCGACGCGATGCCGGAGTACGGCACCGCGGACTGGGTCCACACGCTCGTCGAGGGCACCAAGCTCGCCATGGCCGACCGCGAGGCCTGGTACGGCGACGCCGACCCGGCAGCCGTCCCCCTCGGCGAACTGCTCTCGCCCGCCTACAACGAAACCCGCCGGGCCCTGATCGACCCGGCCAGGGCCTCGTACGACCTGCGGCCCGGCAGCCCGGGCGGCCGGACCCCCCGGCTGCCGCGCTTCCCGCTCCACGACCCGGGCGCCGAGGCGACGTTCGACGCCATGGGTGTCGGCGAGCCGACCGTGGCGCACGACGGTGCCACCCGGGGCGACACCTGCCACCTCGACGTCGTCGACCGCTGGGGCAACATGGTCGCCGCCACCCCCAGCGGCGGCTGGCTCCAGTCCAGTCCCGCGATCCCCGGCCTCGGCTTCGCCCTCGGCACCCGGCTCCAGATGACCTGGCTCGAACCCGGGCTGCCCAACTCCCTCACCCCGGGCCGCCGTCCGCGCACCACCCTCACACCGTCACTGGCGCTGCGCGACGGCGTGCCCGTGCTGGCCTTCGGCACGCCCGGCGGCGACCAGCAGGACCAGTGGTCGCTGGCGTTCTTCCTCGCCGTCGCTCTGCGGGACGGGGTCCGCGGCGGCTTGGACCTCCAAGGCGCCATCGACGCCCCCAACTGGCACACCGACGGCTTCCCGAGCTCCTTCCACCCCCGTGCCATGCACCCCGGCTCCCTCACCGTCGAGTCCCGCCTCGGCGAGTCCCTCATCGCCGACCTGCGCCGCCGCGGCCACGACCTCACCATCGCGGCGCCCTGGTCCGAGGGCCGCCTCTGCGCCGTCGCGCGCGACCCCCGCACCGGCGTCCTGTCGGCCGCGGCCAACCCCCGGGGCATGCAGGGCTACGCGGTCGGGCGCTGAGGGTCCGTGCCGGTGCCGTCTCAGGTCCGCGGCCTCGGCGGGAGGCCGTTGACGAGCTCGACGGGCGCGGAGACCGTGCCGACGACGGCCAGGGCCGCCCGGACGCGGCGGTAGAGGCCGGGGGAGAGGTAGGCCTCGGCCTCGTCGGGGGTGGCCATGCGCCAGTCGGAGAGTTCCTCCGCCTGGAGGCGTACGGCGGCGAGCGAGGCGTCGTCGAGCACGCCGCCGTCGAAGAGGAAGGAGGCGAGCGGCATGCGCCCCATGCCCTGGACCCAGTCGATGACGAGGAGATCGCCGGGTTCGACATCGAGGCCGATCTCCTCCAGCGTCTCGCGCCGCGCGCCCTCGCGCGGCGTCTCCCCGTCGGAGGACTCGATGGTGCCGCCGGGCAGCACCCACTTGCCGTCCTCGCGGTAGGTGGTCTCGGCGATCAGGATGCGGCCGTCGGCGTCACGGAACAGTGTGCTCGCGCCGGCGAGGATCTTGGGCAGGCTGTCGATGTACGCGGCGAAGTCGGAGGTTGTCACGGGTCCCAACCTAATCGGCCACCGGGGGCGGCCCCAAGGACGCCGGGACGTCCCCGTCACTTCTCGCGCCGCACCCAGGGGGCGAACCTCTGACCGGCGGCGGCGTCCGCACGCCAGTGGCGCAGTACGGTCCCGTGCACGACGTCGAGCCGTTCCGCCGCGACCAGGCACGAGACAGGGCCGGGACCGCCCGCGCCCGCCTCGAAGGCCACGAGGACGGCCGGCCGCCCACCGAGCCGCCGTTCCACCGCGAGGACTCCGTCCGGCGCGGGTGCGCGGAACTCCGGGTCGTGGAAGGAGGCCGGGCAGGCCACGAGCAGCGGATCGGTGAAGACCGGTTCGAGCCCGTGGTGGTACGTGAGGTCGTGGCCGGCGGCGAGCCTGAACTCGCCGGGCTGCCACGCGACGACGTCCCGGTCCCACCAGGACCCCTTGGGCAGTTCCACCGCCGCGTGCTCCGGCAGGTCAGTCACCGCAGAGACCGGAGGCCTTCTCGGCCGCCTCCACCGCCGCCGCGAGGGCGGCCGGCGGGAGGCTGCCGGGGGCTTGGCGGGCGCGGGCGGCGCGGTTGAGGAGGAGGCGGAGGGTGTCGTTGACGGGAGTGGGGACGCCGTGCAGGCGGCCGAGGAGGACGATCTCGCCGTTGAGGTGGTCGGCCTCGGCCGAGCCGGTCGCGCGGCTGAGGCTCTGCCAGGTCGAGCCGCCGCCGCGGGCGGCGCCCTCCATGGGGCGCACTGTGACGAGGTCGCCGCGCATCGCGGCCTGCTCCGCCTCGCCCGCGTACGCGATGCCCGCCGCGTCGAGCACCGCCGCGCCTTCGGCACGCGCCCGCCGGTGGAAGGCCGCCAGGGAAGCGTCACGGCCGATGAGCGCCTCGACGGCGTTGCCCAGGTTCGTCAGCAGCTTGGCGTACTTCCACCGCATCACGTCCTCGGTGACCGGCGCGCGCAGGAAGGGGGACGTCTCCAGGTCGGCGGCGACGCGCGCGGCGGTGGCGTCCGTGCCGTGCGGGTAACGGCCCAGGTGGAGCATGCCGGTGAGCGGTGCGCACGGGGCGACCACCACGCCGGGCTCCAGGTGGGCCGACGGCAGCCAGACGCACATGCCGTACACGTCGGGGAAGCGCCGCAGCGCGAGCCGCTCGTTGGCGACGCCGTTCTGCGCGCACACCAGTGGCAGCCCCTGGGCCACCGGCGCCCAGGCGTCGAGTGCGGCGGCGGTGTCCTGGGTCTTCACGGCGAGGATCAGGACGTCGTCGTCGCGCAGGTCGAGCGCGTCCGGTCCGTCGACGACCGGGACGGCGAGGTCGAGCGCCGCGTCGGGCGTGCGCAGGGTCAGTCCGTGTTCCCGCAGCGCCGCGCCGTGCGCGCCCCGGGCGACCAGGACGACGTCGTGCCCGCTCTGGAACAGCCGTCCGCCGATGGACCCGCCGACGGCGCCCGCGCCGATGATGATGTACCGCACACGCGGACCCTACGGCACCAGGGCGACCGTGCGTCGGGCGAGTTCGCCGATCGCCACCCCGTCGAAGCCGAAGACCGCGCTGCGCACCCGGTCCCTCAGCGGTTCCGTCCACTGCGGCGGGATCGCGGCGGCCCCGCACAGCACGCCGGCCACCGAGCCCGCCGTGGCGCCGTTGGAGTCGGTGTCGAGGCCGCCGCGCACGGTCAGCGCGATGGTGGACGTGAAGTCGCCCTTCCCGTACAGCAGTCCGGCGGTGATGACCGCGGCGTTGGGCACGACGTGGATCCAGTGCAGGTGCCCGGCCTCCTGGTCGAGGTCCGCCAGGGTGTCCGCCCAGCCGAGCCCGGCCTCGTGCAGCGCCATGGTGCGCCGCACCGTGCGGGACAGCCGGCAGCCGGGCGGGATCTCGGTCAGCGCCGCCTCCAGCGCGGTCCGCGCGTCCGGCGCCGTGAACGCGGCCGCGATCAGGGCCGCCGCCCACATCGCGCCGTAGACGCCGTTGCCGGTGTGCGACAGCACCGCGTCGCGCCGGGCCAGCGACGCGGCGCGGCGCGGGTCCCCGGGAGAGGTCCAGCCGTACACGTCGGCGCGGATGAGGGCCCCGATCCACTCCTGGTAGGGGTTGTCGACCGTCGCGCTGAGCGGGGGACCGATACCGCTCGCCAGGTTGCGGTACGCGGCCCGCTCGGCGGTGAAGGTCTGCAGGTAGGGCAGCCGCAGCAGCCACAGTTCGCCGACCTCCTCGGTGGTGAAGTCCGTCCCGTGCGTCTCCAGCAGGTGCAGGCCGAGGATCGCGTAGTCGACGTCGTCGTCCCGCACGCTGCCGTCGATGCCGCCGCGCGTGCACTGCGGCCATTCCGGGCGCAGGTCGAATTCGTCGGGGTCCGGCGGCGGCGACAGGGCGGGGAGGTAGTCCGTGAGCGGGAGGGCGTCCGCCCTGCGCAGGTAGCGGTCGATGCGGTCCCTGGTCCAGTGGTCGCCGCGCTCGACGGGCTTGCCGAGCATGTTGCCGGCGATGCGGCCCAGCCAGCCGCCGAGGACCCTGTCCTGGAGGCCGGGGATTGGTGACGTCATGCCCCCGGTCTACCGGAACCGCACGGCTCCGGCGGGCAGCCCGGGGCCGCGGCCGCGGCGCGTCGCCGGGCACCTGCCTCCGCCCCGCAGGCGCAAGGGGTGCGCTGGGACAATGACCGGGTGTCAGAAGCCTCAGGTCCGGCCACCGCGACGAGTACGCCGCCTCTGCTGCCCGACGGTGAGCTGGAGCGGTCCACCGTGGTCGCCAACAGCACCATGAACCGCGAGCGCGGCCTGTCCGGTGTGAACAGCTACGCCCGTGAGCTCGGTTTCGATCCGGTCGACGACCTGCTCGCCCGGTACGCGTCGCCTTCCTGGCTCGACCTGTGCAGCGGGGAGGGCCGTGCCCTGCGCGAGGCCGCGGCGCGGCTCCCGGCGACGGCGGTGCTGACCGGCGTCGACCTGGTGGGCCCCCTCGTCCCGGTGCCGGCGCCGCCCATGGTGGAGCTCGTGACGGCCTCGGTCGCCGGCTGGACACCCCGGCGGTCGTACGACCTGATCACCTGCGTCCACGGGCTGCACTACGTCGGAGACCGGCTCGGTCTGCTCTCCCGGGCGGCCTCCTGGCTCGGCTCCCGAGGGGTGCTGGTCGCGCACCTGGACCCCGGCTCGGTCCGCCATGCCGACGGTTCGCCGGCCGGCCGCCCGGTGCTGGCGGCCCTGCGGTCGGCGGGTTTCACCTACGACTCCCGCCGGCACCTGCTCACCCTGCGCGGACCGTTGGCCGTCCACCTGCCCTTCCACTACCTCGGGGCGGACCCCCAGGCCGGTCCCAACTGGACCGGTCAGCCCGCCGTCGCCGCCTACTACCGCCCCGCTCCCTGACGTCGGCCGCCGCGGGGGCCGCTGGGCAGCGCGGAGCGCCCGGGATAGGGTCCAAGCGGCGCGACCTGCGGTAAGGGAGATCAATGTGACGGACACACGGCGAGCGCGAGTACTGATCGCCGCGGACAAGTTCAAGGGTTCACTCACCGCCGTCGAGGTGGCCCAGCGGATCGGCGCCGGGCTGCGGCGCGCCGCCCCGGACGTCGTCGTCGAGTCCGTACCTGTCGCGGACGGCGGCGACGGGACCGTGGACGCCGCCGTCGCGGCGGGCTTCGAACGACGTCTGGTGGAGGTCACCGGACCGCTGGGGGAGCCGGTCACGGCCGCCTACGCGCTGCGCGGTGGCACCGCCGTCGTCGAGATGGCCGAGGCCTCCGGGCTGCGGCACCTGCCGCCGGGGGTCTTCGCCCCGCTGACCGCCACCACCTATGGCACCGGCGAACTGCTGCGCGCGGCGCTCGACGCGGGGGCACGCTCCCTCGTGCTCGGGGTCGGCGGCAGCGCCACCAATGACGGCGGCGCCGGCATGCTCGCCGCGCTCGGCGCCCGGCTGCTGGACGCGCGGGGTGTGCCGGTGGGTCCCGGGGGCGCGGCGCTCGCCGACGTGGCGACGGCGGACCTGTCGGGACTCGACGCCCGCCTGGCGGACACCGAGGTGGTCCTCGCCAGCGACGTCGACAATCCGTTGCTCGGCCCGAAGGGGGCGGCCGCGGTCTACGGGCCGCAGAAGGGCGCCACCCCGGACGACGTCGCGACCCTGGACACCGCCCTGGCCCGCTTCGCCGAGGTACTGGACGCCGCCGCGGCGGCCGAGGCGCCCGGCGCGGGCGCGGCGGGCGGTGTCGGCTTCGGCGCCCTCGTCGGGCTGCGGGCGCGGTTCCGGCCCGGGGTGGAGGTCCTGATGGACATGCTCGGTTTCGCGGAGGCGCTCGAACGAGCCGATCTGGTGATCACCGGCGAGGGCTCCCTGGACGAACAGACCCTGCACGGCAAGGCCCCGGCCGGTGTGGCGGCCGCCGCCCGCGCCCGGGACGTGGAGGTGGTCGCCGTCTGCGGGCGCCTCGCCCTGCCGCCGGCCGCGCTGACCACCGCGGGCATCCGGCGCGCGTACGCCCTCACCGACATCGAGCCGGACCCGGCGCGCTGCATGGCCGAGGCCGGGCCGCTGCTGGAACGGCTCGCCGTCGACATCGCGCGCGACGTCCTGCTCTGAGCCGTCGCGTCCGGGCCGCCGCAGACACGTGGGGCCCCGAGCCGTACCCGGCTCGGGGCCCCACGGACGTTCCTCGTACGGCTATGGAAGCTGGGCCGTACGCGCCTCACGGCGGTTGTTGCGGATCGTGTTGACCCTGCGGGTCGTCGCGAACAGCGGGATGACCGCCGCCGCGCAGATCTGCAGGGCCGCGCCCGTCTGCAGCAGCACGTCGCCACCGGGGACCGCGAAGGCCCAGCAGACCAGGCAGCCCATGCTGACGACGATCCAGGCGAGGGTGATCAGGGCGAGCCGGCCCCGCGGCTTGGGGTACTCGACCCGGCTGACCATCAGCCACGCCACACCGACGATGGCCAGCACCGTCGGGATGAACGGCAGCTCCAGCAGCACCACCGAGATCACGGTCATGGCCCCGAACGGGCTCGGCATGCCCTGGAAGATGCCCTCGCGGACCGTCGTGCAGGAGAACCGGGCCAGCCGCAGCACGACCGCGAGCAGCACGACGACGGCGGCCACCGCCGACAGCTTGCCGTAGGCGTCGTCGGAGATCAGACCCCAGACCACCACGAAGTAGGCGGGGGCCAGGCCGAAGCTGATGAGGTCGGAGAGGTTGTCGAGCTCCGCGCCCATCGCCGAGCTGCGCAGCTTGCGCGCCACGAGCCCGTCGAAGAGGTCGAAGACCGACGCCATGAGCATCAGCAGTACGGCGGTGGCGGCGCTGTGCCGCGTCATGCCGCCGTCGGTGCTGCCCATGAGGTGCGGGACCAGGACTCCGGTGGTGGTGAAGTACACCGCCATGAATCCGCAGATCGCGTTGCCGAGGGTCAGGCCGTCCGCTATCGACAGCCGCGTTGACAGCGGCATGTCATCGTCGTCGTCCTCGTCCACCGCGGCGACCCACGGTGCCTGCGCGTCGGGCTCAATCACGGTCAAGGCGAGTCACCCCGGCAACGGTGGTCTGGCCGACCTCGACGGCGGGCTCGACGCCCTCGGGAAGGTAGATGTCGACACGGGAGCCGAACCGGATCAGTCCGATCCGGTCACCCTGCTCGACCTTGGTGCCCTGCGGGACGTAGGGCACGATGCGACGCGCGACGGCACCGGCGATCTGCACCATCTCGATGTCACCGAGCTCGGTGTCGAAGTGCCAGACAACGCGCTCGTTGTTCTCGCTCTCCTTGTTGAACGCCGGAACGAACCCACCCGGGATGTGTTCCACCGACGTGACCGTGCCCGCGAGGGGGGCGCGGTTGACGTGGACGTTCAGCGGGCTCATGAAGATCGCGACGCGGGTGCGCCCGTCCTTCCACGGCATGATGCTCTGCACCACGCCGTCGGCCGGCGAGATGACGCGGCCCTGGGCGATCTCCCGCTCGGGGTCGCGGAAGAACCACAGCATGCCCGCCGCGAGGGCGGTGGTGGGGACGGCCACGGCCGCCCAGCGCCCGGAACGGCGGGCGCGGGCCAGGCTGACCGCTGCGGTGGCCACGGTCGGGAGGAGCCACGGCGATGCTCCGCGCGCGAGGCGTACGCCGGCCAGGCTGTCGCGTTTAGCAGAGGATTGGCTGTGGGGCATGGAAGACCTTCGTAGCGGAGGGTGCCGCAAGATGGTTCTGGGGACGGCGGCTTTCCGTGAATGGTATCGGCAGTGACGGGCAACTGGGCAAGCCAGTGGCGGAGTCCGTGGCCGGTTATTGATGACTGGGTGTGACCTTTGGCTAGCGCAAAGCGTCACAACCCAGACATTCATCCCTGGATCCGGTACTCCTCGAGCAGCCGGCGACCGATGATCATTTTCTGGATCTCGGCGGTGCCCTCGCCGATCAGCAGCATCGGTGCCTCGCGGTACAGACGCTCGATCTCGTACTCCTTGGAGAAGCCGTAACCGCCGTGGATGCGGAACGCGTCCTCGACGACCTCCTTGCAGTACTCCGAGGCCAGGTACTTCGCCATGCCGGCCTCCAGGTCGTTGCGCTGGCCGGAGTCCTTCTTGCGTGCGGCGTTGACCATCAGGGCGTGCGCGGCCTCGACCTTGGTGGCCATTTCCGACAACTTGAACTGGATCGCCTGGTGCTGCGCGATCGGCTTGCCGAAGGTCTCCCGCTGCTGGGCGTAGGCGATCCCCAGTTCGAAGGCGCGCCGCGCCACGCCGCAGCCCCGGGCGGCCACGTTGACCCGGCCGACCTCCACGCCGTCCATCATTTGGTAAAAACCGCGGCCGCTCTCGCCGCCGAGGACGCGATGTGACGGAATCCTGACGTCCTCGAGGATGAGCTCGGTCGTGTCGACCCCCTTGTAGCCCATCTTCTCGATCTTCCCGGGCACGGTGAGGCCCTTCACCGCCGGGTTCGGGCCGAAGCCCGGCTCCTTCTCGATGAGGAAGGTCGTCATGGACTTGTGCGGGGCCGCCCCTTCCGGGTGCCCCTCGTCCGTGCGGCAGAGGACCGCGACGAGGTTGGACGTGCCGCCGTTGGTCAGCCACATCTTCTGGCCGTTGATGACGTAGTCGTCGCCGTCACGGACGGCCTTGGTGCGGATGGCGGAGACGTCGGAGCCCAGGCCCGGCTCCGACATCGAGAACGCGCCCCGCACCTCGCCGGTGGCCATCCGGGGCAGGAAGTGGTCCTTCTGCTCCTGTGTGCCGTGCTGCTTGAGCATGTAGGCGACGATGAAGTGGGTGTTGATGATGCCCGACACGCTCATCCAGCCCCGGGCGATCTCCTCGACCGTCAGGGCGTAGGTGAGCAGGGACTCGCCGAGGCCGCCGTACTCCTCGGGGATCATCAGGCCGAAGATGCCCAGTTCCTTCAGGCCCTCGACGATGTCGGTGGGGTACTCGTCCTTGTGCTCCAGCTCGTTGGCGACCGGGAGGATCTCCTTGTCGACAAAGCTGCGGACCGTGGAGAGGATCTCCTGCTGGATGTCGGTCAGCCCGTCGGTCTGGGCGAGACGGCTCATCTGTCGTTTCTCCTACGAGTTCAGTGGGCGACGGACGGACGGCCGGGCTGCTCGCCGCCGCGCTCCTTGATGTAGGTGGCGGTCGGGACCATCACCTTCCTGCGGAAGACGCACACCAGGGTGCCGTCCTGCTTGTAGCCCTTGGTCTCCACATGGACGATGCCCCGGTCGTCCTTGGACTTCGACGGCCACTTGTCCAGCACGGCGGTCTCGCCGTAGATGGTGTCGCCGTGGAAGGTCGGCGCCACGTGCTTCAGCGACTCGACCTCCAGATTGGCGATCGCCTTGCCGGAGACGTCCGGGACGGACATGCCCAGCAGCAGCGAGTAGATGTAGTTGCCCACGACGACGTTCCGGCCGAAATCGGTCGTCTGCTCGGCGTAGTTCGCGTCCATGTGGAGCGGGTGGTGATTCATGGTCAGGAGGCAGAAGAGGTGGTCGTCGTACTCGGTGACCGTCTTCCCGGGCCAGTGCTTGTAGACAGCGCCGACCTCGAACTCTTCATACGTGCGGCCGAACTGCATCGCTTCTGCGCCTCCGGGATGTCGTGCTTGCTCGTACGGGTGACTGCCGCTGAGGTCACGCGGGGACTTCCAGCGGGTCCAGCTTGTTCGCCCTGCGGATCTCGTCCACGATCCTGCCGATGATCTCCGTGATTCCGAAGTCCTTCGGCGTGAACACGGCGGCGACGCCGCACTCGATCAGCTTGGCCGCGTCCGCCGGGGGGATGATGCCCCCGGCGATGACCGGGACGTCGTCCGCCCCCGTACGGCGCAGCCGCTCCAGGACGTCCGGCACCAGCTCGGCGTGCGAGCCGGACAGGATCGACAGGCCGACACAGTGCACGTCCTCGGCGACCGCCGCCGAGACGATCTGCTCGGGCGTCAGCCTGATGCCCTGGTAGACCACCTCGAAGCCGGCGTCACGGGCTCGCACGGCGATCTGCTCGGCGCCGTTGGAGTGGCCGTCCAGTCCCGGTTTGCCGACCAGCAGCCGCAGCTTGCCGCCGCCCAGCTCCCGCGCGGTGAGCGCCACCTTGCGGCGCACCTCGGCCAGCGGCGTGCCCTCCTCGGCGGTGACCGCGACGGGGGCGCCGCCGACGCCCGTGGGGGCCCGGTACTCGCCGAAGACGTCGCGCAGGGCCCAGGACCACTCGCCGGTGGTGACGCCGGCCCGCGCGCACTCCAAGGTGGCCTCCATCAGGTTGGCCGTTCCGGCGGCGGCCGCCTTCAGGGCCTCCAGCGACTTCTGGGCGCGGGACTCGTCCCGGTTGTCCCGCCAGTCGTGCAGGGCGGCGACGACCCGGGCCTCGTTCTCCGGGTCGACGGTCATGACGGCGCCGTCCAGGTCCGAGGTGAGCGGGCTGGGCTCGGTGCCCTCGTAGCAGTTGACCCCGATGATCTTCTCGTCGCCGGACTCGATCCGCGCACGGCGCTCGGCATGCGAGGAGACCAGCTGCGACTTGAGGTAGCCCGACTCGACGGCGGCCATGGCGCCGCCCATCTCCTGGATCCGCCCGATCTCGGCCAGCGACTGTTCGACGAGCTCGCCGACCTTCGCCTCGACGACATGGCTGCCGTCGAAGATGTCCGCGTACTCCAGCAGGTCGCTCTCGTGCGCCAGCACCTGCTGGATGCGCAGGGACCACTGCTGGTCCCAGGGGCGCGGCAGGCCGAGCGCCTCGTTCCAGGCCGGCAGCTGCACGGCGCGGGCGCGGGCGTCCTTGGAGAGCGTCACGGCCAGCATCTCCAGGACGATGCGCTGGACGTTGTTCTCCGGCTGGGCCTCGGTCAGGCCGAGCGAATTGACCTGGACGCCGTAGCGGAAGCGGCGCTGCTTGGGGTCCTCGATCCCGTAGCGCTCCTTGGTGACCTGGTCCCAGATGCGGGTGAAGGCCCGCATCTTGCACATCTCCTCGACGAAGCGCACGCCGGCGTTCACGAAGAAGGAGATGCGCGCCACGACGTCGCCCATGCGCTCCTGCGGCACCTGGCCGGAGTCGCGGACGGCGTCCAGGACGGCGATCGCCGTCGCCATGGAGTACGCGATCTCCTGGACCGGCGTGGCGCCGGCCTCCTGCAGGTGGTAGCTGCAGATGTTGATCGGGTTCCATTTGGGGATGCGGCCGACCGTGTAGGCGATCATGTCGGTCGTCAGCCGCAGCGAGGGCACCGGCGGGAAGACGTACGTCCCGCGCGACAGGTACTCCTTGACGATGTCGTTCTGCGTCGTCCCCTGGAGCTTCGTGATGTCCGCGCCCTGCTCCTCCGCGACGACCTGGTACAGCGCCAGCAGCCACATGGCGCTGGCGTTGATGGTCATCGAGGTGTTCATCCCGTCCAGCGGGATGTCCTGGAAGAGCCGGCGCATGTCACCGAGATGGGCGACCGGGACCCCGACCCGGCCCACCTCGCCGCGGGCGAGGATGTGGTCGGGGTCGTAACCGGTCTGCGTCGGGAGGTCGAACGCGACCGACAGGCCGGTCTGGCCCTTGGCGAGATTGCGCCGGTAGAGGGCGTTGGACGCCTCGGCGGTGGAGTGCCCGGCGTAGGTCCGCATCAGCCACGGACGATCCTTCTGACGCTCGCTCATGCTCGTTCCCGACCTCAGATGTTCCGGAAGCGGTTGATGGCGTCGATGTGCTGGGCCCGCATCTCCTCGTCGCGGACGCCGAGCCCCTCCTGCGGGGCCAGCGCCAGCACGCCGACCTTGCCCTGGTGGAGGTTGCGGTGCACGTCGTAGGCGGCCTGGCCGGTGTCCTCCAGGCTGTACGTCCGCGACAGGGTCGGGTGGATCTTCCCCTTGGCCACGAGGCGGTTGGCCTCCCACGCCTCGCGGTAGTTCGCGAAGTGCGAGCCGACGATGCGCTTGAGCGACATCCACAGGTAGCGGTTGTCGTACTCGTGGGTGAAGCCCGAGGTCGAGGCGCAGGTGACGATCGTGCCGCCCTTGCGCGTGACGTACACCGAGGCGCCGAAGGTCTCGCGGCCCGGGTGCTCGAAGACGATGTCGACGTCCTCGCCGCCGGTCAGCTCGCGGATGCGCTTGCCAAGGCGCTTCCACTCCTTCGGGTCCTGGGTGTGCTCGTCCTTCCAGAACCGGTAGTCCTCGGCATTGCGGTCGATGATCGCCTCGGCGCCCATGCTGCGGCAGATCTCCGCCTTCTGCGGCGAGGACACCACGCAGATCGGGGTGGCGCCGCCGGCCAGCGCGAACTGGGTGGCGTAGGAACCGAGGCCGCCGCTGGCCCCCCAGATCAGGACGTTGTCGCCCTGCTTCATCCCGGCGCCGTTGCGGGAGACCAGCTGCCGGTAGGCGGTGGAGTTCACCAGGCCGGGGGCGGCTGCCTCCTCCCAGCTGAGGTGCTTCGGCTTGGGCATCAGCTGGTTGGACTTCACCAGGGCGATCTCGGCGAGGCCGCCGAAGTTGGTCTCGAAGCCCCAGATGCGCTGCTCGGGGTCGAGCATCGTGTCGTTGTGGCCGTCCGCGGACTCCAGTTCCACGGACAGGCAGTGCGCGACCACCTCGTCGCCGGGCCGCCAGGCGTTCACACCGGGGCCGGTGCGCAGGACCACGCCCGCCAGGTCGGAGCCGATGATGTGGTACGGCAGGTCGTGCCGCTTGGTGAGCGGGGAGAGCTTGCCGTACCGCTCCAGGAAGCCGAAGGTGGACATCGGCTCGAAGATCGAGGTCCACACCGAGTTGTAGTTGACCGAGCTGGCCATGACGGCCACCAGGGCCTCGCCCGGACCGAGCTCGGGCACGGGCACGTCGTCCACGTGCAGCGACTTGCGCGGGTCCTTCTCGCTGCTCTCCAGGCCCTCGAACATGCCGGCCTCGTCCTTGCGGACGGTGACGGCACGGTACGACTCGGGGAGCGGCAGGGCCGCGAAGTCCGCGGCCGTGCTTTCGGACGCCATGATTGCGTCGAGGATGTCCTTCACGGTGATGCCTCCGGCGAAGCGCGACGTAGGGACGCTTGAGGGAACGTCGGGGGTTGCGGTGGGTCGTGCCGTCGGTTCGGCGGTTGTGCTTTTTCCGTGACGGTCGCACGGATCGAGCAAGAGCGCTTGGTGGCGCGGTGGAGTGCCTGTGACGCAGGCGTCCGGGCCTTTGGGGACAGACGGCGTGCGAGGGTTCGCTGCACGCCGCCCGCCCGGACTGCTTTCACGGTATGGCACCGCGTGCCACTCGGCAAGACACTGGGTGCCAACAAATTTTCTCAAATGGCATCACGGCTGCACATCTGAGCGGGGTGTGGCTGTCCGGGACGGTGGTCGTGGCCGGGGTGGGGACATCCCACGGTCCCACCGGCCGGCCCGGGCGGCGAGTCGGGCGGCGGCCGGGCCGGAGCGCGGTGGAGGAGGGTGGCACGGGGTGCCACCCCCATGCCGTGCGCGGGTGCGCCGGGGTCAGGGACGGACGCGGCGCCTCCGGGGTCGCCCCCGGGAGCCGGGCGCAGCGCCTACGCGCCCTTCAGGGCCTTCTCGATGGTCCGCATGACCTCCGCGGGCGAGGCGTCGGTGCGTGCGACGGCCACGACCACCTCGCCCTGCCGGGAGGCGAGCACCGGGGTCGGGACGGGCCGGCGGCCGATGCCCGTGCCGAAGGTGGCCTTGATCACCTCGAAGGCGTGGTCGAGCTGCACCTCCACGTCGCCCTTGCCCCCGGCCCGCAGCCAGCGCCGCAGCACGTGGTTGTGGGCGGCGACCACCGCGGACGCCGCGACCTCCGCCAGCAGCGGGTCGTCGTCGCCGTCGTGCTGGGCGCTTTCGTCGAAGTGGCCCAGCAGGTAGCGCGTGAACAACCGCTCGTAACGGGCCACCGAGGCGATCTCGCGCTCGCGCAGGATCGGGATCTCCCGGGTCAGGCGGTAGCGCTCGACGGAGACCTCGGGCGCCTCCGCGTACATCCGCAATACCTCGGTGATGCCGCGGCAGACCGTGTCCAAGGGGTGCTCGTGGGGCTCCGCGGAGTCCAGCACCTGCCCGACGCGCACCAGGGTGTCGTCGTGATCGGGGAAGATCGCCTCTTCCTTGGAGCGGAAATGCCGGAAGAACGTCCGCCTGGCGACCCCGGCCGCCGCCGCGATCTCGTCCACGGTCGTCGCCTCGTAGCCCTGGCTCGCGAAGAGGTGCATTGCGGAGGCCGCCAGCTCCTGGCGTACGCGATGGCGCTGGGCGGTCGCGGAGGAGGTACGAGTGGGCTTCGCGGGCTGGGACATACCGCGAACGTACTGCATTCCCGCCGCCTCATGGGCAGGGCCCGGCTTCCGCAGCCTGTGGGGCGGCCCCAGCAGGCCGCCCCAGCCGTCCGCGGGCTCAGCGCCGGGCATACTCGCGGAAGCCGCGACCGGTCTTGCGGCCCAGGCAGCCCGCCGACACCAGGTGCTCCAGGAGCGGCGCCGGCGCCAGGCCGGGGTCGCGGAACTCCTTGTGCAGCACCTGTTCGATCGCCAGCGAGACGTCCAGGCCCACGACGTCCAGCAGCTCGAACGGGCCCATCGGGTAACCGCCCCCGAGCTTCATCGCGGCGTCGATGTCCTCCACCGTGGCGTAGTGCTCCTGGACCATCTTCACCGCGTTGTTCAGGTAGGGGAACAGCAGCGCGTTGACGATGAACCCGGCCCGGTCGCCGCAGTCCACGGCGTGCTTCCTGACCCTGCCGCAGACCTCGTGCGCCGTCGCGTGCACGTCGTCGGCGGTCAGGACGGTGCGGACCACCTCGACCAGCTTCATGGCCGGAGCGGGGTTGAAGAAGTGCATGCCGATGACGTCACCGGGACGCGACGTCGCGGTCGCGATGGCGACCACGGGCAGCGAGGAGGTGGTCGTGGCCAGGACCGCGCCCGGCCTGCAGACCTTGTCCAGGGTCGCGAAGAGCTGCTGCTTGACCGCCAGGTCCTCGGCGACGGCCTCGACGGCCAGGTCGACCTCCGCGAACGCGTCCAGCGAACCGGCCGCGGTCACCCGGGCCACGGCCTCGTCCCGCTGCTCCTGGGTGAGCCGGCCCTTGGCCGCCGACCGGTCCAGGGACTTGGTGAGCGCCGCCAGGGCGTTGTCCGCCTTCTCCTGGCCGCGGGCGGCCAGCACGACCTCGTAGCCCGCCTTCGCGAAGACCTCCGCGATACCGGTGGCCATGGTGCCCGAGCCCGCCACGCCGACGCGCCGCACGGGGCGGCCGGACGCGGCCCCGCCGCCGGCGGCGGGCGTCTCGGTGTCCGCCACGACCGTGGCGCTGCAGGGGGCCTCGTACGTGTAGAAGCCGCGACCGGTCTTGCGGCCCAGCAGGCCCGCCGCGGTGAGCTGCCCGAGGATCGGTGCCGGGGCGTGCAGACGGTCGTGGGAGGCCTGGTACATCGCCTCCAGCACGGTCTGGGCGGTGTCGATGCCGATCAGGTCCAGCAGCGCGAGCGGGCCCATGGGCAGACCGCAGCCGAGCCGCATCGCCGCGTCGATGTCCTCGCGGGTGGCGTAGCGCGACTCGTACATGGCGGCGGCCTGGTTGAGGTAGCCGAAGAGCAGCCCGTCCGCGATGAAGCCCGGACGGTCGCCGACCGCCACCGGCTCCTTGCCCAAGCCGCGGACGAGCGTGGTGACGCCCTCGGTGGCCTCCGGCGAGGTGAGCACCGTCGAGACCACCTCGACCAGCTTCATGGCCGGGGCCGGCGCGAAGAAGTGCAGTCCGAGGACGCGGTCGGGGCGCGAGGTGCGGGAGGCGAGCTCCGTCACCGACAAGGCGTTGGTGCCGGTCGCGATGATCGCGTCGGGCTTGACGACCGCGTCGAGCCCGCACAGGACCTCGCGCTTGATCTCGAAGTGCTCGGTGACGACCTCGATCACCAGGTCGGCGTCGGCCGCCGCCTGGAGGTCGGAGAAGGTGCGGAAGCGGGCCAGGACGCCGCCGCGCTCCGACTCCGTCATGCGCTCGCGCCGGACGGCGCGGGCGGTGGCGGACTCCAGGGAGCTGACGGCGCGACGCGCCGCGGCCTCGTCGGTCTCGATGCCGATCACCTCGTGACCGGCACGGGCCATGACCTCGGCGATGCCGGTGCCCATGGTGCCGAGGCCGACGACGGCGACAGTGCGGAAGGGACGTGGACGGTCCATCGCGGAACTCCAGTTGCTGAGGGTCCGCGCCGTGCGTCTTCGTGGCACAGGCGCGGGCGGGAGAGGAGTTGTGAGGAGCCGCGGGGTGCGTACGCGTGGGTGTGCGTGCCCGCGTGGAGAGGCTGGCGAGCCCTGTCCCGGGGCTGCGCCGCGATGGTGCCGAACCGACAACGGCGGCACACGGCGGCTGCGTCACCAAGCCGCGGTGTGCGTTGGTTAGAGGGTAACTGGCGAGTAACCAACGCGCCAGCCCCTCCGCCCATGTGATTTGTACACATGACAGATGAGCGGGCCACTAGGGTGAGCGCAGGCGAAAGGGGACGCTGTGGACGGTGCGGAGGACACGCGCTTCCCTGGGAGCCGTGCGGCGCGACGGGCCGGCGCCCTGTACCCGTCCGTACACTCCGGCGGCACCACCCTGGCCGCCCTGCGGGAGCGGGGCGAGCCGCGCCGTGTCCTCGGGCTGCTGGCCTTCGCCACCCCCGGGGACCGTGAGTCCCGCGACGCCTATGTACGGCGCATGGCGGCGTCCCGGGATGCCGCCGCCATGGTGCGGCCGTTCCTCGGCCCGGAGGAACGGGCACTGCTCGACGTGGCGGCGGGCCGGTCGCCCGGAGTCCCCGCCCTGCTCGGCGTCCTGCCCGGCGGCACGGAGGACGAGCGCCGCTACGCCCTGGAGGCGCTCGCGGCCGCAGGCGCCCCGGAGACCGCCGGGCCGCTCCTCGCGCTCCTCGCCGACGCCGCTGCGGAACCGGGCGCGCCCTCCTGGTACCCGGACCGGCTCGAGCGGACCGTCGCCCGCGTCGTCCACGGGGGTGAGCGCCCGCACTGGCGCCGGACACCGAGCCCGGCGGTGGCGCCGCCCGCGCCGGGAAGCGTGCCGCTGCTGCTGCGGTACGCCGCCCATCCCGTGCCCCGGGCCAGGGCACTCGCCCTGGATCTCCTGGGCCTCGCCGGGGACGCGGCCCACCTCGCCCTGTTCACGGCGGCCGCCCGGGACCCCGAGGCGGCCGTGCGGGAAGCGGCACTCGTGGCGCTCGGGAGGACGGACCATCACGATGCGCGGGACGCGCTCGCCGGTGTCCTGACCGAGCCGTCGCGCTCCCTGGGGGACCGGGAGATCGCCGCCGTCCTGCTCGGGCGGGCCGGCGACCGCCGGGCCTTCGAGACGCTCGTCCTGCTCCTGAACCACCGCGACGCCCTCCGCAACGTGACCGCGGCGGACACCCTCGCCCGGCTCGGGGACCCCCGTACCGCCCGTGCCGCCGCCGCGCTCGCGACCAACCGGCTGCGCATCACCTACGCCCTCGCCGCGATCCGCCTGCTCGGCCGCCTGGGCGCTCCGGAGTCGGTGCCGGCCCTGACGGCCACCCTGCAGTGGCTCCTGGACGAGGGGCGGCCCGGCCTCCAGGCCGCCCGCGGCTGTGCGGAGGAGCTCGGCCGGCTCGGGGACGTGCGAGCGGTGCCGCTGCTGGGCCGTGCCGCCGGGGTGCCGGCCCTGCGCGCCCCGGCCGTGGACGCCCTCGGCCGGATCGGCGGCGCGGCCGTGCTGGACGTGTTGCTGGCCGCGGCCGGTGACCCGGACGAGGAGGTGCGCAGCGCCGCCGCGCGCGGACTCGCCCGCTACCGGGACGAGCCCCGCGCCACCGCCGCGCTCGCCGGGCTGTGCGCGCCGCCCTACCCGCGGCGCGTCGTGCGGGCGCTGGCGTCTTCCGGCGACCCGGTCGCCGCGTCCGTGCTGGCCAGGGCGCGCAAGGAGGCGCCCAGTGCCGCGACGCGGAGGCTGGCGGGACGCCTCAGTCCAGGTCCGCGGCGTAACGGAGCTCCTTGAGGGGCACCTCGTTGTACATCTCGATCTGGTCGGTGCCGTCCGGTCCGAAGCCGGCCCGGACGTAGAAGTGCCGCGCGGGCGCGTTGTCGGCCAGCACCCACAGCCGCAGCCGCCGGAAGCCGCGTTCGGTTGCCCGCGTCCGGACGGCGTCCATGAGGGCGCGTCCGACGCCTTGGCCGATGCGGTCCGGACGCACATAGATGGCGTACAACTCGCCGACCTCGCCGCCGTCCTGTTCGCCGCGGTACGGGCCGAGTGCCGCCCATCCCGTGAGTTCGGCGCCGTCGGACGCGACAAGGTTGTCGACCCGGCCGCTGCCCGCGTCGAACCACCCCCGGCGCGTTTCCGCGTCCGCCGCGGCGTCCATGGCGTCCAGGTAGGGCTGCGGGACGATCCCCGCGTACGCCGCCCGCCAGCCGCTGACGCGGATCGCGCACACGGCGTCGATGTCTTCGCGTACCATCGCCCGTATATCGGTCATGCACCGGACGCTATGCGCACGAGTGCGGCGCAGGCCAGGGGCTTTTTTCAGAGCAGCGTCAATTGCGTCGGCTCCGGTACCGGTTCCTGGGCGGCCGTCTCGTCGGCGGGCAGCGCGGGCACGGACCGCAGACGCCGGGCGGCCGTCGGACGCGAGGGGCCTATGCCGAACTCGTCGGCGAATTCGTGCACCTGGCGCGTGATCCGCCGCTGGTACCAGGTCGGGGCGTAGGCACCGCTCTCGTACAGCGCTTTGTAGCGGGAGATCAGACGGGGGTGGTGCACCGACAGCCACGCCATGTACCACTCGCGGGCGCCGGGGCGCAGATGCAGGACGAGCGGGGTGACCGAGGTGGCGCCGGCCTGTGCGATGGCGCGGACGGTCTCCCGCAACTGCTCCGGCGAGTCGCTGAGGTAGGGGAGCACGGGTGCCATCAGGACGCCGCAGGGGATGCCGTGGTCATTGAGCGTCCGGCAGACGTCCAGCCGCCGCGCGGGCGCCGGGGTGCCCGGCTCCACGGTGTTCCACAGCTTCCGGTCCAGGAAGCCGACGGAGACGGCGGTGGAGACCTCCGTGACACGCGACGCCTGGACCAGCAGGTCGAGGTCGCGCAGGATCAGCGACCCCTTGGTCAGGATCGAGAACGGATTGGCGTGGTCGCGGAGCGCCGCCAGGATGCCCGGCATCAGCCGGTACCGTCCCTCGGCGCGCTGGTAGCAGTCGACGTTCGTGCCCATGGCGATGTGCTCGCCCTGCCAGCGCGGTGCGGCCAGTTCGCGGCGCAGCAGCTCCGGCGCGTTGACCTTGACGACGATCTGCGAGTCGAAGTCCAGGCCGGAGTCCAGGTCCAAATAGCTGTGTGTCTTGCGGGCGAAGCAGTACACGCAGGCGTGGCTGCACCCTCTGTAGGGGTTGATCGTCCACTCGAACGGCATCCGGGACGCTCCCGGCACCCGGTTGACGATGCTGCGGGCACGCACCTCGTGGAACGTGATGCCGCGGAACTCGGGCGTGTCGAACGTGCGGGTCACGGCGTCCATGCCGAAGAGCGCGGGCGTGGTCGCCGCCGTGTCGCGGCTCAGGTTGTCCCACCTCATGCCGCCTCCTTTTGTTGCTCTGCTCAGAGAATAGAACACCTGAGCGAAAAACGTCGAGAGGTATCCGAGGGAGGTGTCGCCGGCGGCTCCTGTGACGTCGGGCGGGGGACGCCGGAGGACCCGGGGGAGTCCCGGCCCGGGCAGCGCCGGTCCGCGTCATCAGGGGCGCGCCGCGCCCCGCGAGCGCGGTCTCCTATTCGTGGACGGTCTTGCCGGTCGCCCCGGAGCCCGTCCGTCGGGCCGGCTGCCCGGCGCTCCAGCTGGCGAGCAGCTTCCAGGCGTCCTGGGAGACCGGGTCCTGGGCCGGCAGGTACAGGAAGACGGTCTGGTCGGTCTCGCCCGGCATGGTGAAGGCCTGATAGTCCACGGTCAGGTCGCCGACGACGGGGTGGTGGTGGCGTTTGTGCCCGTGAGTGCGGTCGTAGACCTTGTGGTCGGCCCACCAGCAGCGGAAGTGCCGGCTCTTCATGGCCAGTTCGCCGACCAGTTCGGCGGTGCGGGTGTCCTCGGGGTGGCGGCCGGCGTCGAGCCGCAGGATGGCGGTCATCTCCTCGGCGACCTGCTCCCAGTCCGGGTACAGGGAGCGGGCCGCCTCGTCGAGGAGGATCCAGCGGGTGAGGTTGCGCTCCCGCGCGGGCAGCGCGTCGAAGTCCGTGATCAGCGCGCGGGCCAGGTGATTGCTGGCCAGTACGTCGGTGCGGCGCCCGAGGATGAAGCCGGCCTGGTCGGTGAAGGAGTCCAGGAACCGCCTGACCCCGGGCCGGACGCGCTGCACGGCCGGTGCCTTGCGGCGGGCCGTGCCGGGCTTGGGCCCGGCGAGGTCGAACAGGTGGGCGCGTTCCGCGGCGTCCAGGCGCAGGGCGGCGGCCACCGCCTCCAGTACCCCCGCCGAGGGGCTGATCTGCCGTCCCTGCTCCAGGCGGGTGTAGTAGTCGGTGCTCACCCCGGCCAGCAGGGCGACCTCCTCGCGGCGCAGCCCCGGCACCCGCCGGTACGCCCCTCGCTCGGGCAGCCCCGCCGACTCGGGGGTGATGCGGGCGCGGGAACGGCGCAGGAATTCGCTGAGCTCGACGTTTCTGGCCACGTCTCCATTCTGCGCCGGGGCGCCCGTGCGGGGGACCGGGGAAAGGGGGCCGCCGAGTCCTACGCATCGGCTTCCCCGGCAGGCCAGGGCCGGAAAGCGGCCTCCGCGGGGCGGAGACCGCGTGGTGTCCTGGACGGCGAGGGCCCACCGGGCCGGCGCCGGGGTCCACTGCCGCGCCGGACGACGGTCGAGGGCCACGGCAGCCGGGGCCGGGTCACCCGACCCACGCTCACCGAACGCATCGGAATCAGCCCATCAGGAGATCCCCCACATGACCAGCACCACCGCCTATGCCGCGCACGCCCCCAAGGCTCCGCTGGAGCGCACCACCATCGAGCGCCGTGCGGTCGGCGAGTTCGACGTCCTGATCGACATCAAGTACGCCGGCATCTGCCACTCCGACATCCACCAGGTCCGCGAGGGGTGGGGCGAGGCGATCTTCCCCATGGTCCCCGGCCACGAGATCGCGGGAGTGGTCCGCGAAGCCGGCGCGGGTGTCACGAAGTTCCGGGCCGGCGACCGGGTGGGCGTCGGCTGCATGGTCGACTCCTGCCGCACCTGTGCCAACTGCGAGGCCGGGCTGGAGCAGTACTGCACGGGCAGCGGCGGCAAGGTCGAGACGTACAACGACACCGGCAAGGACGGCCGGCCCACCTACGGCGGTTACTCCCGGACGATGGTCGTCGACGAGAACTACGTGGTGCGCATCCCCGACGGCCTCTCCCTGGACGTCGCCGCGCCGCTGCTCTGCGCCGGCATCACCACCTACTCGCCGCTGCGGCACTGGGGTGCGGGCCCGGGCAAGAAGGTGGCGATCGTGGGCATGGGCGGCCTCGGTCACCTGGCCGTCAAGATCGCCGACGCGCTCGGCGCCGAAGTGACGGTGCTCTCGCAGTCACTGCGCAAGAGGGAGGACGGGCTGCGGATGGGCGCCGAGCACTACCGCGCCACGAGTGACCCGAAGACCTTCGAGGAACTGGACGGCACCTTCGACGTCGTGCTCTCCACCGTCTCGGCGGCGCTCGACTACAGCGCGTACATGTCCCTGCTGAAGACCGACGGCGCCCTGGTCAACGTCGGGCTCCCGGAGGAGCCGATCGCCCTCGACCTCTTCTCCGTCGTCACCGGCCGCAAGAGCGTCGCAGGCTCCAACATCGGCGGCATCGCCGAGACGCAGGAGATGCTGGACTTCTGCGCCGGGCACGGCATCGGCGCGGAGATCGAGTTGATCCGTGCCGACGAGATCAACGAGGCGTACGAGCGGGTCCTCGACAGCGACGTGCGCTACCGCTTCGTCATCGACGCGGCCACGATCTGACACGAGCGCGGTTCACGCGGCGCCGCGTACCTCAGCCCGCCGTGCCCCGGGCGAGGAGGGCGAGGTAGCGGCGGGCGAACAGATACGCGTCGCCCGGCCATCGGGCGGACAGGTAGCGGCCGTCCTCGACGACGAACGCGTGGGTGTCGTCGTCCGCGGTTCCCCGCCGGGTCAGCACGCGGGGTCCCCGCTCGAACTGCGACGCCGGGTCGGCGAGCGCGCCGCGCACCTCGTCCTCCACGTACGCCGGATAGGTGCGGTAGTACCGGCCGAGCCGCCAGGCGGTCGTCCAATAGGCGGTGCGCTCCATGTACTTGGGCAGGCAGGTGGTGCGGCGGTCGGCGAGGAGGCCCCGGCCCGTGGCGGGATCCCGCGTGCGGGCCAGGACGAGTACTCCGTGGCAGATCGCGCCGACCGGCCGGTCCAGCGCCCAGAACCGGGCCACTTGCTCACGCAGTACGGCCGAGTCGAGGTACTGGCGCATTCCCGGCGCGTGCCCGCCGGGCAGCAGCAGCCCGTCGAACGCCGTGACGTCCGTGTCCTCCCAGCCCACCGGGTGCTCGAACGCGGCGCTGCGGGTGAGCCGTTCGTACCGGTGCCTGGCCTCCGCGGCGGCGCCGAGCCGGCCGAACACCACCCCGTCCAGCAGCCGCGGGTCGGCCGCGGGCCGGGTGCCGGGCCGTTCGGTGGCGAGCACGACCTCGTGACCCGCCTCGGTGAGCACGTGCCACGGCACGGCGACCTCGGTCACGTCGAAGTCCCGGTCCGGGACCGGCATCCACACGCGCATGCGGGCATCATGCCAGGACTGCGCGCGTTCATGACACCGACGCGAACGGCTCCCGGGCACCGCCGCACCCGAACGGAACGTCAGCGTGTGGCGTGGATCGGGCCGACGGAAAGGGCGTGGACGCCACGGCCGCTGCATTCGTCGGCCTTCCACGGAACGTCGATCTGGTCCTTGGAGTCGGGCGGGAAGACGCCGATGAAGGACACGCTCTTCAGCGCGCACTCGGCGTCGGAGTAGCCGCTCTGTCCGTTGGGTGCCTGAACGTCCGCGGCGGCGTGGGCGTTCGGGATGAGGGTCACGGTGGAGGCGGTCCCGCCGGCGCGGTCGGCCGCGTTGCCGATCTGGGCACCGTCACGGCCGTGGAAGGACACCCCGGGGAAGCCGCTGAGGCTGCACGGGGCGTCGCCGGTGTTCTGGAAGACCAGCTGGAAGTGGGTCGTGCCGGCGCCACTGTCGACGTTCTCGGCGGAGACCCGCAGGTCGGCGGAGGCGCATCGCTGGGGTCCGCCGTCCCGGCCCGAGCCGGACCCCGAGTCCGGGGCCGTGCCCTGTCCGCCGGTGCGGCCGCCCTCCGGCGAGGCGTCGCCCCGCGAGGTACCGGAGTCGTTCGAGGTACCGGAGTCGCCCGAGCCGGCCGAACCGCCCGAGGCCTTGGAGCCGGCTGAGGCCACCGTCGAGGACGGGGCCGAGGCGGCACCGGAGGTCCCGCCGCCGTCCGCGCCGC
This sequence comes from Streptomyces sp. MI02-7b, assembly GCF_033793585.1. Classification (NCBI taxonomy): domain Bacteria; kingdom Bacillati; phylum Actinomycetota; class Actinomycetes; order Kitasatosporales; family Streptomycetaceae; genus Streptomyces; species Streptomyces sp. MI02-7b. The sequence goes on from NZ_JARAWX010000031.1 coordinate 32,033, forward strand.
ACGCGGTCAGGGTCAGACCGGCGAGTGCCAGAGCGAGCACGGGGACGGCACGGCGGGCGGTGGTGTTCTTCACGGGAAGCTCCTGTTCCTGAAGGGGTCACGGGGTGTTCCCCCGTCGTGATCACCACTCTGGTCGGCGAATCCGCTCGCACACCAGCCCTGCCGAGCCCCCGTTACCCCGTCACAGACGAGCGGTTACCGATCGGCGACACATGGAACAATGCCGTGCTGAAATCCCGACGACTTCCTGACCGGAAGTCCGAGGAGGCCATTTCGGGTGCGGCGGCCGCCGGACCACCGGACGGAACGCCTGCACACGCCATCGGAATCCAGGAAATGGAATATCGGGGACAGGTTCATGGAATCCCGGCGCCAATGTCCGTCGGCTGAGCCGGTGAGCCGGGCACGACACCCGTGATACCCGTGACGTGGGGAGGGCCGCCGCGGCCGGAACGCCGCCGGCCGTGTCGACGAAGCTGCCGGTTTCCTGTGCGGTGCGTGCTGTCGCGCGGCCGGCCCCGCCGGAAGGCGGTGCCGTCCGGTGATTCTCGGGCTCTTTCCCGTCGTGTTGTGCCCGTCGTGTCGTGCGCGGCATGGAACATCCACGCCGCATCCTCTCTGCGAATGACCGCGGGTGCCGCAACCCGTCGGCGGCCTCGGACGGTTGGACGAGCGATCGCAAAGTCTCGCCGATTGAATTTCCGTGCCGAGTTCGAGTGTGGTGATGTTCAATTCTCGGACTCCGGGGAGGCATGCGACGTACGTCGTCCCTTCCCGCCGCCTTCCTACTCTCCGGCCCATGAAGAGATCAGTTGTGAGTGGTGTTGCCGCGGTCGCCGCTTCCCTGACGCTGGTTGTGGCCGCTGCCGCACTCGGCGGGGGTCTCCCGTCGGCTGACATCGGCCTGGCCGCCGGCCGCGGTTCGGACGGCGCGTCGTACATCTTCGGAGGCCCCGGCAAGGCCGGGAGCACGCCAGCCGCCCGTGCCCACCGGGATCTGCTCGACCACGGAACCGACGCGAAGATCCTCACCACTGCGCACCGGGGCCAGTGGCGAGAGGCCCCCGAGAACTCGCTGGCGGCCTTCAAGGCGGCCTACGACCACGGCGCGGAGATCATCGAGACCGACATCCAGCTCACGAAGGACGGCGTCCCCGTCCTGATGCACGACACCACCGTCGACCGCACCACCAACGGCCGCGGAGCGGTGGCCGACATGACCCTCGCCCAGATCGAGCAGCTCCGCCTGCGCGAGGGACTCGGCGGCGGCCAGGCGGCGGTCACCGACCAGCAGGTGCCGACGCTGGAGGAGGCGATGCGACTCGCCAGGGACCGGGGGCTGATCAACCTGGACAAGGGATGGCCGTTCCGGGAGCAGGTCTGGCAGGTGCTCACCCGCACCGGTACCGTCCGCAACGGCCTCTACAAGAGTGACGCCCTGGTGCCGGAGGTGCGGGACTTCCTCGCCACCCACAAGGGCGCCCTCTACATGCACATGATCACGGACGACAACCTGGGGGCCGTTGCCGCGTTCGGCGACGACCAGCCGGTGGCCTACGAGGTGAACTACGACAGCGTCCAGGACGCCGTCGCCCGCAAGCCGTTCCTCGACGCCGTGGCCCGGCACAGCCGCGTCTTCAACAACACCATGTGGAACGGCCTGTCCGACCACATGACCGACGAGGCGTCGCTGACCGACCCGCTGCGGGGCTGGGATGCCCTGGCGCGCAGCTTCGACACCACGATCTTCCAGACGGACGACGTGGAGAAGTTCGAGTCCTGGCTCCGCACCGGCGAGGGCGACCCCCTGCCGCACGGCGGCGTACGGGTCCAGGCCGAGGACTTCCTCCCCGGCGAGGACAAGGGCTACCACGACAACGACGGCGGCAACAACGGCGGGTTGAAGACGCGGCCCGGCGAGGACGTCGACATCGAGGACGCCGACGGCAACGTCCGGGTCGGCTGGATGCGCGGCGGCGAGTGGCTGACCTATGACGTGGACGTCCCGCGGACCGCGACGTACGCGCTCTCCGTCCGTGCGTCCTCGCCGTACTCGCCCGCGGGCACCTACACGGTCTCGTTCGACGGCGGTGCCGAGAGCCCGCGGGTCGACATCCACAACACCACGAGCCACAGCAAGGAGGTCCTGCAGCCCAGCGGTGTGCGGCAGCGGCTCACCGCCGGCCACCACACCCTCCGGATCAGCCTTCCCCAGGACGCCTACCAGAACTGGAACCTCGACTACCTCCAGCTCGCCCCGGTCCGCCGCTGAAAGACTCCCGGCCGGCCCCCGTCCGGGGCCCGCCGGGACCCGGCCCCCCGAGCGCCCCGGTGGGGGCCGCCGATTTCGCGGGGGCCCGCCCGTGGTGATTGGCTTGCCGTCGACGGCACACGGATCACGGCAAGGCACCGGAGGACGGCGATGGCACAGGTCGAGGCCACCACCCAGCGCGAGATCGCGGCGAGCCCGGAGAGCGTCTTCGCGGCGCTCGCCGACTACGCGGGGACCCGGCAGCGGCTGCTGCCCGAGCAGTACAGCGAGTACGAGGTCCGGGAGGGCGGGAGCGGCGCCGGCACCCTGGTGCACTGGAAGCTCCAGGCGACGGAGAAGCGCATCCGCGACTGCCTGTTCGCGGTCACCGAGCCCACCCCGGGGCAGCTCGTGGAGACCGACCGCAACTCCTCCATGGTGACCACCTGGACCGTCACCCCGGCGGGCGAGGGCCGCGCCAAGGCCGTGGTCAGCACCACCTGGACCGGCGCGGGCGGCATCGGCGGCTTCTTCGAGCGCACCTTCGCACCCAAGGGCCTCAACCGCATCCAGGACGCCGTGCTCGCACGCCTGGCCGCCGAGACCGAGAAGCAGTAGCGAGCGGGAGCGAACCGCTCGGCCGTGTCGGCGCCGTCGCGCTCAGCGCGCGCCGGCGCCGTCGCGGATACCGGGCCGGTAACCCAGACAGCGGGAGGCCTCCGCGGCGGCCTCGACGACACAAGGGGCGAGCCTTCCCACGTCGGCCGGAGTGAGCCGCCGCGTCGGCGCGCCGATGCCGAGGGCGGCCACCACCTCTCCGGTGCTGCCGAACACGGGAGGGCTGATCGAGGCGCCCGGGGCACGCTCAGGACATGCACCGTCGGCGTCTCGGTGGCCTCCGTCGTCGCCGCCCTGCTGCTTCCGTTGAGCCTGTCCCTGAGACGCGGTCCGCGCCCCGCGACCCGCACCCCGGCATGGGCACGGACCTGCGAGCACGTCACTTGAACGGGTGGTTCCGGCCGCCCACGGCGCATCCCCGGGCCTCTTGGTCGTTGTCGAAAGGTCAGGCGCGACGAGGGGAGTGGACACGGCGATGGGCAGCACCATGGCGACGACGCCGGTCGAGCAGAGCGGACCCCTCGCCGACGAGTCCGGCGCCGGAGCGGGCGCGGGCGCGGACGACGGCGCGTCCTTCGGCCACGCGATCCCCGCCGCCGACCTCACACCCCGCAGGGTGCGGCTGGTCTTCCTCGGCCTCATGCTGACCCTGCTGCTCGCGGCACTCGACCAGATGATCGTGGCGACCGCACTGCCCAAGATCGTCGGGGAACTGCACGGGCTGGACCGGATGTCGTGGGCCGTGACGGCCTATCTGCTCGCGTCGACCATCGGACTGCCGCTCTACGGCAAGTTGGGCGACCTCTTCGGGCGCAAGATCGTCTTCCAGTTCGCCATCGTCGTCTTCGTCGTCGGCTCCGCGCTGGCCGGCTGGTCGCGCACCATGAACGAGCTCATCGCCTTCCGCGCCGTCCAGGGCATCGGCGGCGGCGGCCTGATGATCGGCGTGCAGGCGATCATCGCGGACATCGTCCCGCCGCGGCAGCGCGGCCGCTACATGGGCCTGATCGGCGCGGCGTTCGGTCTGGCCTCGGTGGCGGGACCGCTGCTCGGCGGCTTCTTCACCGACCACGCCTCATGGCGCTGGTGCTTCTACATCAACGTGCCCTTCGGCCTGCTGACCCTCGCCGTGATCGCCGTCGTGCTGCGGCTGCCGCGGCCCGCGGTGCGGCCGAGACTGGACGTGCTGGGGGCGCTGCTGCTGGCCGCCGGTTCCACCTGCGCCGTGCTGCTGACGAGTTGGGGCGGCACGACCTACGCGTGGGACTCGGACGTGGTGATCGGGCTGGGTGCCGGGGCGGCGTGCTGCGCGGTGCTCTTCGTGGTGGTGGAACGGTTCGCCGTGGAACCGGTCATCCCCCTGCGGCTGTTCCGCGACGGGATCTTCACCGTGTCGGCGCTCATCGGCGCCGTGACCGGCGTAGGGCTGTTCGGCGCGGCCAGCTACCTGCCCACCTTCCTGCAGATGGTGAACGGGGTCAGCGCGACCGAGTCCGGACTGCTGATGCTCCCCATGATGCTGGGCGTCGTGCTGGCCTCGGTCGTCTCCGGCCAGCTCATCAGCCGCACCGGCCGCTACAAGGTCTTCCCCCTGCTCGGCGGGGCGCTGTCGGTGCTCGGCATGTGGCTGCTGTCGCGGCTGGACATCGACACCCCGCGTGCCGAGTACAGCGTCTACATGGCGGTACTGGGACTCGGCATCGGCCTGGTGCTGCCCGTGCTGATCCTGGCCGTGCAGAACTCGGTGCGGCCCACCGACCTGGGCGCGGCCACCAGCGCCAACAACTACTTCCGGCAGATCGGGGGTTCGGTCGGCGCCGCCGTCTTCGGCACCCTTTTCGCCAACCGCCTCGCGGACCGGCTGGCCGCGGGCCTGCCGCGCGGCGCCGAGTTGCCGGACCCGCAGTCGATCACGCCGCAGATGGTGCACGCGATGCCGGCCGCATTGCGCGACGCCTATGTGCAGGCGTACGCCACCGCGATGCCGCGCATCTTCCTCTACCTGGTGCCCGTCCTCGCGATCGGATTCCTGCTCGCCTTCCTCCTGAAAGAGAAACCCCTGGTGACCCAGCACGTCCCCACCGCCCGCAAGTCCGATCTCGCCGGTGTCCCGGTGTGCGGCACGGTCCAGCACGCCGACGGCAGCACCGTGGGGCGTGCGGCGCTCACCCTCATCGACGTGACCGGACGTCAGGTCGGCCGGGGTGCCACGGGCGACGACGGGCGGTACGCGCTGAGCACGCCGGGCGGCGGCAGCTACGTGCTGATCGCGGCGGCCGGGGGACACCAGCCGCAGGCCGTGAGCGTCACCGTGGGCGAACGCCCCGTGGAACTGGACGTCGTGCTCGGTGGGGCCGGCCGGCTCGCCGGGATCGTGCACACCGCCGACGGCACCCCGGTGCGCGAGGCGACGGTGACGCTCACCGACGCCGGCGGCGACGTCGTGGCCGGCGCGCGGACCGGCCGCGACGGCGACTACACCCTCACCGACCTGATCGCCGGGGAGTACACGCTCGCCGCCAACGCCCCCGCCTACCGGCCCGCGGCCCTCCCGGTCTCCGTCCAGGCCGCCAGGGAGACCCGGCAGGACGTCGAACTGGCCGGCGGCGCCATGCTGCGCGGCACCGTGCGCGCCCCGGGCGGGCGGCCGGTGGAGGACGCGCGGGTCACGCTGCTGGACGCCGCGGGCAATGTCGTGGACACCGCCACCACCGGAGCCGACGGCACCTTCCGCTTCGTGGACCTGGCCGCGGGCGAGTACACGGTGATCGCTTCCGGCTATCCGCCGGTGGCCACCGTCCTCCGTCTGACCGGCGGCGGACGCACCGAACGCGACGTGCTGCTCGGCTACGAGGACTGACGCAGCGGCTTCTTCGTCAGTGACGTTCTGTCAATTTCACATTGGAGTACGCAAGTTTGCCGCAATGACGCGCGCGGCAGCCGGTGACGGTCGTACCGTGGTGGTGGAGCCGCAGATCTTGTGCGGGGCGCCGACCACGCCCGGCCGAGATCGCTGTCCGGCGCCGCAGGGGAAGGAGCCGAGCGCGTCATGGAACGTCGCACCCCGCTCGGGGAGGGCAGCCGTCCGGGGCTGCCGCCGCAGCGTACGGGCCTTTCGGGACGCATTCCGCTGGCCGTGGTCGTCGTGGACCGCGACGGGCTGGTCTCCCACTGGAGCACCGGTGCCCGCACACTCTTCGGCAGCACCCGCGAGCAGGCGATCGGCCGCTCCGCGATCGACCTGCTGCCGGTCACCGGTGCCCTCGGCGACGGGGCGGGCGGCCCCTACGGCACGGACACCGTCAGCGGCGCCGCCTACGGTCCCGGTTCCCTCGGCCCCTACGCGGGTCCCGACCTCGACGCCTCGCTGAGCGGCGAGACCTCCTACCCCACCGCGGGGCGCGCCCGTCTCAACCGAAGTCATGACACCGTTGTCGTCGATGCCCCGGTGGACGTGCTCTGGTGGTCCTACCCCCTGGTCGGGCCGGGGTCCGAGGCGCTCCTCGTCCTCGCCGCCGACGCGGCCCAGTTGCACGTCGGCCCCGGACAGGACGCCGACGCCACCGGGGAGTTCGAGCGGATCGCGCCCGGCTTCGCCCTGCACACCGAGTTCCCCGGCGCCGAAGGGCTGGCCAGGCGACTGCCGGAGATCCTGCCCAGCATGGGTGTCGCCGAGAGCGGCCGGATCGTCGCCCAGGTGCTCGAACTCGGTTACCCCGTCCTGGAGATCAGCCGGCACGACCGCGTCCCGGTCACCCCGGACTGGGGTGTGCCCCGACGGGCCGAGCGCCGCGCCGAAGGGCTGCGCGCCGCCCGCGAGGCCGCCGTCGACCCCGACCCCGACCCCGGCGCCGCCGCGGCCGCGGCGGCGGCCGAACCCGACATCGAGTACGCCGCCGTCCGGGAGCGCTTGGAGTTCCTCAACGAGGTCAGCGGGCGCATCGGCAGCTCCCTGGACGTGTCCCGCACGATCCAGGAGATCAGCGCCGCCGCGGTACCCCGTTTCACGGACGTGGCGGCCACCTACCTGCGCGGACAGGTGCAGGCCGGCGAGGAGTTCCCGGCCGGGCCGCCGGACGTCACGACCCGGTGGCACCAGGTCGCCGTGGAGCACACCGACGAACCCGGCCGCTGGGACGACGTGGTGCCGCTCGGCGAGTCGACGACGTTCCCCGAGCACACCCCGTTCTTCCAGTGCGTGACCGGTGGGCAGCCCGTGCTCGTGCCGAGGATCACCGAGCCCATGGGCGAGGAGATCGCCGCGCAGTTCGAGAAGCGCGACATCCGGCCGCTGATCACCGGCCGTTCCATGCTGGTGGTGCCGCTCAAGGCGCGCGACCTGGTGCTCGGCTTCATGATCCTCCTGCGTCACCAGGAGCGGTCGCCGTTCAACGACATGGACCGCGTGACCGGCGCCGAACTCGCCGCCCGGGCCGGGCTCGTGCTCGACAACGCCCGCATGTACACGTACCAGGAGAACGTCGCCGACACGCTCCAGGCGGGCGTGCCGCAGCAGATCGCGGCACGCATGCCCGGCTGTGACGTGGTGACCCGCCATCCGCCCGGCATCCGGCAGGGCCGGATCGGGGGCGACTGGTCCGACGCCGTCAAGCTCCCCGGTTCCCGGGTGGCGCTGGTCGTCGGCAACGTCATGGGACACGGGCTGAGCGCGGCCGCCGTCATGGGGCAACTGCGCACGGCGGTGCAGACCATGGCCGCGTTGGACCTGCCGCCCGCTCAACTGCTGCGCGGTCTCGACGACCTCGCGCAGCGGCTCGGCGAGCACTACCTGGCCACCTGCCTGTACGCGGTGTACGACCCGGTTCACAACGAGCTGCTCATCGGCAACGCCGGGCACGCCGCGCCCGTGCTGGTGCGCGCCGAGGACGGTCGCGGCGAGCTGCTGGACGTTCCCACGGGTGCCCCGATCGGCGCCGGCGGAGTGGCCTTCGAGACCGTGCGGGTGCCGGTCGCGCCGGGCGACCGGCTGCTGCTGTGCACCGACGCACTGGTGGAGGCACGCGATCACGACCTCGGCACCGGACTCGCGGCGCTGTGCGAGAGCGCCGTGCGCCGGGCCGCTTCGATGGACGAGGCATGCGACACGGTCATCCGCGCGCTGGACCGGCGCGGCGGCCGCAGGGACGACGTCGCCCTGCTGATGGCCCGGCTCGGCGGCATCGCGCGGGAGGACGTCGTCAGCTGGCAGCTCGCTCTCGACACGCGCGAGGTGCGACGGGCCCGCGCGCTCACCCGCGACACCCTGGAGCGCTGGGGCGCGGCGGAGGCAGCCGAGACCGCCGCGCTGCTGGTCGGCGAGGTCGTCAGCAACGCCGTGCGGCACGCGCACACGCGCCACGTCGAACTGCGCCTGGTCCGCGCGGACGCGCTGCTGTGCGAGGTCACCGACGACGACCACGCGCTGCCCGTCCTGCTCGGCGCGGGGCCGGAGGAGGAGAGCGGCCGGGGGCTGCGCATCGTCAGCCGGCTGGCGCGTGAATGGGGCGCGAGCCGTACGGCGCAGGGCAAGACGGTCTGGTTCGAGCAGCCACTGCCGTGCCGGGACGCCGCCGCGGGGACGTGAGCGACGGCGGGTCACGACGGGTTTCCGACCCCGCGGGCGCGGGGCGTGCGGGCCGTCCGCGAGGGGTCGGCCGGGCGGGCCGGGGGCCGGTCAGGGGCCGATCGGGGGGCTGTCGCGGAAGTTTTCCACAGGCCGGGTGGGGGCCTGGTGTGCGCCGATGACCTTGCGTAACGTTCCGTGCCATGAAGATCCTGATCAGCGCGGACATGGAAGGCGCCACCGGGGTGACCTGGCCCGGTGACGTCGTGCCCGGCAGCGGCCAGTGGGAACGCTGCAGGCATCTGTTCACCTCGGACGTGAACGCGGCGGTCGCCGGCTTCTTCGACGGCGGGGCCGACGAGGTCGTGATCAACGAAGCGCACTGGAGCATGCGCAATCTGCTGCTGGAGCAGCTGGACGAGCGGGCCCGGATGCTCACCGGCCGCCACAAGGACCTGTCCATGGTGGAGGGCGTCCAGCACGGGGACGTGGACGGGGTGGCGTTCGTGGGCTACCACACCGGCGCCGGCACGGAAGGGGTGCTCGCCCACACCTACCTCCCCAACTCCATCACCGGGGTGTGGGTCAACGGGGACCGGGCGAGCGAGGGGTGGCTCAACTCCCTGGTCGTCGCGGAGTACGGAGTGCCGGTCGTGCTGGTCACCGGCGACGACCGCACCGCGCTGGACGCCCACCGGTACGCACCGGCGGCGCGGACGGTCGCCGTCAAGGACTACGTGTCGCGGTACGCGGCGGTGTGCCGGCCGCCGGCCCGCACCGCGGCGGACATCCGGGCGGCGGCCAAGGAGGCGGCCGGCGTCGCGGTGCGGCACGAACCGGCACAGGCCGGACCGTTCACGATCGAGCTGGAACTCGACGCGGAGCACCTGGCGGGCGCCGCGGCCGTGGTGCCCGGCGTCGAGCGCACCGGGGAGCGCCGCGTCGCGTACACCTCACCGACCATGTACGAGGGGATCCGCTGCTTCAAAGCGGTGACCACCCTCGTCTCGTCAGCAGTGGAGGAGCAGTATGGCTGACACCCAGGCACTCGACGAGGCGGTCCGTTTCACCTCGGAACTGATCCGGATCGACACCACCAACCGCGGCGGAGGCGACGGCAACGAGCGCCCCGCGGCGGAGTACGCCGCCGGGGTGCTCGCCGAGGCCGGCATCGAGGCGGTCGTCTTGGAGTCCGCTCCCGGCCGCGCCAATGTGGTGGCGCGCATCGAGGGCACCGGGGCCGGCGACGCGGAAGGCGCCCTGCTGGTCCACGGGCACCTCGACGTCGTGCCCGCCCAGGCCGACGACTGGAGCGTGCATCCCTTCTCCGGGGAGGTGCGCGACGGGGTGGTGTGGGGCCGCGGCGCCATCGACATGAAGAGCACGGTGGCCATGGTGCTGGCCACCGTGCGGTCGTGGTCACGCGAGGGCGTACGCCCGGCGCGGGACATCGTGCTGGCCCTCACCGCCGACGAGGAGGACAGCGCCGCCTACGGATCGGGCTTCCTCGCCGACCGGCACGCCGGGCTCTTCCACGACTGCACCGAGGGCATCAGCGAGTCGGGCGGCTTCACCTTCCACGCCGGCCCCGGCAAGCGGATCTACCCCGTCGCCGCGGGGGAGCGCGGCACGGCCTGGCTGAAGCTGACCGCCGACGGCAGGGCGGGACACGGCTCCAAGGTGAACCGGACCAACGCCGTGACGCGGCTCGCCTCGGCCGTCAGCCGCGTCGGCGAGCACCAGTGGCCGGTGCGGATCACCCCCACCGTCCGCGCCGCCCTGACCGAGCTCGCCGCGCTCTACGGCGTCGAGCCCGACTTCGCGGACGTGGACGCGCTGCTCACCAAGCTCGGCACCGCGGCCGCGCTGGTCGAGCCGGTGATCCGCAACAGCGCCAACCCGACCATGCTGGAAGCCGGTTACAAGATCAACGTCATTCCCGGCCACGCGGTCGCGCACATCGACGGACGTGTGCTGCCGGGGGGCGAGGAGGAGTTCGCCACGACGATGGACGAACTCACCGGACCGGACGTGGAGTGGGAGTACCACCACCGGGAGATCCCGCTGGAGGCGCCCGTCGACCGCCCGGTCTTCGCGGCGATGCGCGAGTCCCTGCTGCACTTCGACCCCGGTGCGCACGTCGTGCCGTTCGTGATGGGCGGCGGCACCGACGCCAAGCAGTTCTCCCGCCTGGGCATCACCGGTTACGGCTTCTCCCCGCTCAAGCTGCCCGAGGGCTTCGACTACGCGGGCATGTACCACGGCGTCGACGAGCGCGTTCCCGTCGAGGGGCTGCACTTCGGTGTCCGGGTCCTGGACCGGTTCCTGCTCGGCACGCACACCCCGGCCACCGGAGGAGAGCGATGAACGCCACGCCGCGCACGGCGCCCTACGGTGCATGGGAGTCGCCGGTCGACGCCCGCACCGCTGCCGCCCACGACGGACGCCCGGACTTCCCCGGCTTCGTCGGCGAGGAGGTGTGGTGGACCGAGCCCCGCCCCGCCGAGGGCGGCCGGCGCGCGCTGGTGCGCCGGCTCGCCGACGGCACGGTGGAGTCACCGTTGCCCGCGCCGTGGAACGTCCGCACGCGCGTCATCGAGTACGGCGGCCGGGCCTGGACGGGCGCGCCGGGGCCGTCCGGTCCGCTGATCGTCTTCGCCGACTTCGCCGACCAGCGGCTCTACGCCTACGAGCCCGGGGCGGCCGATGCCGGGCCCCGGCCGCTGACCCCCGTCTCCCCGGTGGGCGACGGGCTGCGCTGGGCCGACCCCCAGCTCCACCTCGACCGCGGTGAGGTCTGGTGCGTGCTGGAGGAGTTCACCGGCGACGGTCCCCTCGACCTGCGGCGGGTGCTCGTGGCGGTGCCGTTGGACGGCTCCGCGGCCACGTCGCGGGACGCCGTGCGCGAACTGTCCGACGACACGCACCGCTTCGTGACCGTGCCCCGCCTCTCCCCGGACGGACGACAGGCCGTCTGGATCGCCTGGGACCACCCCGGTATGCCGTGGGACGGCACGGAGCTCCGGCTCGCGGAGGTCGCGGCCGACGGCACCTTCGGCGGCGTCCGCACGATCCTCGGCGGGCCCGCCGAATCGGTCGCCCAGGCCGAGTGGGCGGCGGACGGCACCCTGCTCGCGGCCACCGACCGCACCGGCTGGTGGAATCTGCACCGCGTCGATCCCGCCACCGGCGCGGCCGTCAACCTCTGCCCCCGGGACGAGGAGTTCGCCGGGCCGGCGTGGCAGATGGGGGCGCGATGGTTCGCGCCGCTCGACAGCGGCACGGTCGCCGTGCTCCACGGGCGTGGCGCGCAGCGGCTCGGGATACTCGAGCCGGCCACCGGCGAACTCGCCGACGCGCCGGGGCCGTGGAGCGAGTGGACCGGTCCCCTCGCGTCGTCCGGCACGCGGGTCATCGGCGTCGCGGCCTCCCCGCGCACCACCTTCGAGGTCGTCGAACTCGACACGTGCACGGGCCACAGCCGCGTCGTCGGCGCCCGCCACGAGGACATCGTGGACCCGGCGTTCGTTCCCGAACCCGTGGAACGGGTCTTCACCGGGCCCGGCGGACGGGAGATCCACGCCCAGCTGTACCCGCCGCGCAACCCCGGCTTCGCGGCGCCCGACGACGAACTGCCGCCCTACGTGGTGTGGGTGCACGGCGGCCCCACCAGCCGCACCCTGCTCGTGCTCGACCTGGAGGTCGCCTACTTCACCTCCCGCGGCATCGGCGTCGTCGAGGTCAACCACGGCGGGTCCACCGGCTACGGACGTGCCTACCGGGAGCGGCTCCGGGGGCAGTGGGGTCTGGTCGACGTGGCGGACTGCGCCGCCGTCGCCGAGGCGCTGGCCGCCGAGGGCACCGCGGACCGTGCCCGGCTCGCCATCCGCGGCGGCAGCGCCGGCGGCTGGACCAGCGCGGCATCGCTGACCACCACCGACGTCTACGCGTGCGGCGTCATCCGGTATCCGCTGCTCGACCTGACCGGCTGGGCAGCGGGTGGCGAGACCCATGACTTCGAGTCGCAGTACCTGGACTCGCTCGTCGGTCCCTGGGCCGAGGTCCCCGACCTCTACCGGGAGCGGTCGCCGATCACCCACGCCGACCGGCTCACGGCGCCGTTCCTGCTCCTGCAGGGCGCGGACGACGTGATCTGCCGGCCCGTGCAGTGCGAGCGCTTCCTCGACCGCGTCGCCGGGCGCGGCATCCCGCACGCGTACCTCCTGTTCAAGGGGGAGGGGCACGGTTTCCGGCGCGAGGACAGCCTCATCACCTCCCTGGAGGCCGAACTCGCCCTCTACGGGCAGGTCCTCGGCTTCACCCCGCCCGGCGTACCCCCTCTGGAGCTCGGCACGTGAGACCACTGCGTCCCCTCGACCCCTCGGCACCCCTGGCGCCCCTCGTCCGTCCGCGCCGGCTCGTCCCCGGCGACCGCGTCGCCGTCGTCGCCCCCAGCGGGCCCGTCGTCCCGGAGCGACTCGACGCCGGGCTGGACATCCTCCGTGAGTGGGGCCTCGACCCGGTGGTGGCACCGCACGTCCGGGACCGCCACGCCCGATTCCGCTACCTCGCGGGGGAGGACGCCGCTCGGGCCCACGACTTCCAGCAGGCGTGGTGCGACCCCGACGTGGCCGCCGTCCTGTGCGCACGCGGCGGTTACGGCGTCCAGCGGATGACCGATCTGCTGGACTGGGACGCCCTGCGGGCGGCCGGCCCGAAGGTGCTGCTCGGCTTCAGCGACATCACGGCGCTGCACGAGGCCTTCGCCCTCCGGCTGGGCCTGGCCACCCTGCACGGCACGATGATCGCCGCCCAGGCGTTCGTGAAGGACGGGCCGACCCGCGACCACGTGCGGGCGACGCTCTTCGATCCCGAGAGCGTACGGGTGCTCGGCTCCGCCGACGCGCGCACGCTCGTCCCCGGTACCGCGCGCGGGATCACCGTCGGCGGCTGCCTGGCCCTGATGGCGGCGGGGATCGGCACACCGGACGGGCGCAGCGGCATGGCCGGCGGCATCCTGCTGCTGGAGGACGTCGGCGAGGAGCCGTACCGCATCGACCGCACGCTGACCCAACTGCTGCGCTCCGGCCTGCTGGACGGCGTCGCGGGTATCGTCCTCGGCTCCTGGCAGGACTGCGGCCCCTACGAGCGGGTCCGCGAGGTGCTGCGCGACCGGCTGGGCGGACTCGGCGTACCGGTCCTGGAGGAGCTGGGGTTCGGCCACGGCGACAGGAGCCTCACCGTGCCGCTGGGCGTGCCAGCCGTGCTCGACGCCGATGCCGGCGCGCTGACCCTGGAGGTGCCCGCCCTCGACGGATGACCTCCGGCACACCCGCCGCGGAAGTCCTTCGGACAGCCTCCCGGAAGTCCCGGAAGTCCTCCGGAAGCTTACGAACCCCTGACGGCCGCGCGCGTCCGGGTGGAGCCGGGCCTGCCAGGACCTACGGTCGACAGCATGCTGGTACTCGTCACGGGCGGCGCTGGCTTCATCGGCTCGCACATCGTCACCGCCCTCGTAGAAAACGGCCACGGCGTCCGGATCCTGGACCGCGCGGACGGCCCCGCGCCCGAAGGCACCGAGCTGCGGCGGGCCGACGTCCGCGACCCGGCGGCCGTGGCCGACGCGCTGCGCGGCGTCGACGCCGTGTGCCACCAGGCCGCCATGGTCGGCCTCGGCAAGGACTTCGCCGACGCGCCGGACTACGTGGCCTGCAACGACCTGGGCACCGCGGTGCTGCTGGCGGCCATGGCCGGGGCCGGCGTGCGCGAACTGGTGCTCGCCGGCTCGATGGTGGTGTACGGAGAGGGTCGCTACACCTGCGCCCGGCACGGCCTTGTACGCCCTGGGCCGCGGCGCCCCGAGGACCTCGACGCCGGCCGTTTCGAGCCGCCGTGCCCGCACTGCGGCGAGCCGTTGCGCCCCGGCCTCGTCGAGGAGGACGCCCCTGCCGACCCGCGCAACGTCTACGCGACCACCAAGCTCGCCCAGGAGCACCTGGCCGCCTGCTGGGCCCGCGCCGTGGGCGGCCGCGCGGTCTCCCTGCGGTACCACAACGTCTACGGCCCCGGCATGCCCCGCGACACCCCCTACGCCGGAGTCGCCGCGCTCTTCCGCTCCGCCCTGGCGCGCGGCGAGGCGCCCCGTGTCTTCGAGGACGGGGGCCAGCGGCGGGACTTCGTGCACGTCCGCGACGTCGCGGCGGCGAACGTCACCGCCCTCACCGCCGTCCGCTCCGCCGCCGGTTCGGGCGACGCCCCCGGAACGCTGCGCGCCTACAACGTCGGCAGCGGCGAGCCGCGCACCGTCGGCGACCTCGCCCGAGCCCTGTCCACGGCCTGCGGCGGGCCCGAACCGGTGACCACCGGTGAGTACCGGCTCGGCGACGTCCGGCACATCACCGCTTCGTCCGGCCGGCTGCGCGACGAACTGGGCTGGAAGCCGCAGGTCGGATTCGCCGACGGAATGGCCGAGTTCGCCGAAGGAGCCTGAGCCGCACGGGCGACGCCCCCCGTCCGACACCCTGTCGGGCGACCTGCCGTCCGGCGACCCCTCGTCCGGCGACCCGCCGTCCGGCGACCCCCCCGTCCCGCGAACCGCGGGGCGGGGCGCCGCTCACCCCGCGACCGGGAGCACCACCTCGAAGCGGCAGCCGCCGGGGACGTTGCGCACCGCGGCCCGCCCGTCGTGGGCCTCGACGATGCCGCGCACGATGGCGAGCCCGAGACCGGCGCCCGCCGGGGGTGTGCGGGCGTCCGTTCCCCGCCATCCGGTGTCGAAGACACGCGGCAGGTCCTCGGCCGGGATGCCGCCGCAGCCGTCCGTCACCGACAGTACGACGGAGCCCTCCGCGCGGTGCGCGGCGACCGCGACGGTGCCGTCGGCCGGAGTGCGGTGAATGGCGTTGACCAGCAGGTTGGCCAGGACGCGGGTCATCTCCCGGCCGTCGACCTCCACCGGCACCGGGTCGCAGGCGCCGTCGCGGTCACCGACGAGCAGTACGCCGTGCTCCCGGGCGAGGGCGTCCGCTCCGGCGAGGGCGTCGTCCACGAGGTCGTGGACGGACATGCGGGTCGGTGCCAGGGCGAGCACGCCCGCCTGGATGCGGGAGAGTTCGAACAGGTCACCGACCATGCCGGAGAGCCGTTCGACCTCGGCGCGGATGCGCCGGTGGTAGCGGACGGGGTCGTCGACGACCCCGTCCTCCAGCGCCTCGGCCATGGCCCGCAGCCCCGCGAGCGGCGTGCGCAGGTCGTGCGAGATCCAGGCGACGAGCTCGCGCCGGGATGCCTCCAGGGCGCGCTCGCGCTCGCGGGAGGCGGTGAGTTTGGCACTGGTGGCGGCCAGTTCACGGCCGAGCGCGGCGAGTTCCGCGGTGGGCGCGGCGGCGGGCGCCGAGAAGCCGCCCCCGTCCCCGAGGACGCGGGTGGCCTCGGTCAGCGCGCGGCTGCCCGCCACCACCCACCGCCCGAGCAGCAGGGCGACGGTCAGGGAGACGCCGGCCGCGATGGCGCAGACCGTCGTGACCACGCCCAGGTCGTGCGACGACAGGAACATCGCCCAGGCGACCGACAGCGTCCCGGCGAGCATGGCGCCCACCGCCACGGCGGCCACCACCGCGAGCGACAGGGCCAGCGAACGGCGCCGCAGCAACCGCAGGGCGAACGCGCCGAGCAGGCCGGCGGCGGCCGCGCCGAGGGCGGCGTAGGCGGCGATGAGCAGCAGATCACGCATCGGCGGCCTCCGTCGTGGGAGCGATCGGCGGATCGAAGCGGTAGCCGACGCCCCAGACGGTGCTGATCAGCCGGGGCCGTGCCGGGTCGTCCTCGATCTTCTCGCGCAGCCGGCGCACGTGGACGGTGACGGTCGACAGGTCGCCGAACTCCCACCCCCACACCCGGTGCATGAGCTCCTCACGGCCCAGGACCCGTCCGGGATGCTGGAGGAAGAACGCCATCAGTTCGAACTCCCGCATGGTGAGGGCGAGTTCGATGCCGTCGCGGGTGGCGCGGCGGGCGGCAGGGTCGAGGGTGAGCGGCCCGGACCGCAGCAGCGCGCCGGTGCCCGGGCCGGTGCCCGGGCCGGTGTCCGTGCCGGACGCGGCCTCGCGGCGGGTGCCCGCCCGGCGCAGCACCGACCCGACGCGCAGGACCAGTTCGCGCGGGCTGAACGGCTTGGTCACGTAGTCGTCCGCGCCGACCTCCAGGCCGAGGATGCGGTCGTCCTCGTCGCCGCGTGCCGTCAGCATGACCACCGGCACCTCGCCGTGCTCGGCGCGGATGCGGCGGCAGACTTCCAGTCCGTCCAGGCCGGGCAGCATCAGGTCCAGCACGACGAGGTCGGGCCGGGCGGCCGCGGCGACCGCGAGCGCGGCGTGGCCGTCGGCGGCGCGGTCGACGGTGAAGCCCGCGCGGACGAGGTAGCCGGTCACGACCTCGGCCACGGTGGGGTCGTCGTCCACCACGAGGACACGGGCGGGGGGTGCGTCGCTGGTCACGCTCCGAGTCTCGCACCGGGCGGGCGCCGGACGGCGGGCCGGTGGCCCCCACAGGAGGGACGTCCGTGTTTCGTAAGGACTGCATGTCCGAAATGACCGGTCCGTGTTCGTAGGGTGAGGGAGGTGACCGACACCTTCCCCTCCCAGGTCGACGTGATCCTGCCCTGCCTCGACGAGGCCGCCGCGCTCCCGTGGGTGCTGGAGCGCGTCCCGGCCGGCTGGCGCGCCGTCGTCGTCGACAACGGCTCCACCGACGGATCGGCCGCCGTCGCCGAGCGCCTCGGCGCCACCGTCGTGCGCGAACCGCGCCGCGGCTTCGGCGCGGCATGCCACGCGGGGCTGCTCGCCGCGACCGCCGACGTCGTCTGCTTCTGCGACTGCGACGGCTCCCTCGACCCCGGTCTGCTGCCCTCGGTCGCCGACCCCGTCCGCGCCGGCGACGCGGACCTCGTGCTGGCCCGCCGCCGCCCCACCGGACCGCGGGCGTGGCCGCTGCACGCCCGCCTGGCCAACCTGGAGCTCGCCCGGCTGATCCGCCGCCGTACGGGTCTGCGCCTGCACGACCTGGGCCCGATGCGCGCCGCCCGCCGCGAGGCGCTGCTCGGGCTCGGCCTCGACGACCGCCGTTCCGGCTACCCCCTCCAGATGCTGGTCCGCGCGGCGGATGCGGGCTGGCGGATCCGGGAGACCGAGGTGCCGTACCTGCCGCGCACCGGACGCTCCAAGGTCACCGGAACGTGGCGCGGCACCTGGCACGCGGTGCGCGACATGCGCGCGGTGCTGGCCGAACCGCCGGGACCGCCGCAGGCCCGGCCTACGGCAGCGCCCCTCGCCGACTCCCCGGCGGGGGAGCGGCGGTGACCGCGCGTCCACGCGAGGACGACCCCCGGTCGACGCCTGACCAGGGCGGCCCCGCCGCTGGTCCCACCACACTGCTGGTCATCGCCAAGGAACCGCTGCCCGGCCGGGTCAAGACCCGGCTCACCCCTCCGTTCACCCCGGAGCGGGCCGCCGCCCTGGCCGCCGCCGCGCTCGCCGACACCCTGCAGGCCGTGCTCCGCGCGCCCGCGAGACGTCGCGTGCTGGTCCTGGAGGGCCGTCCCGGACCGTGGCTGCCGCCGGGGATCGACGTGGTGCCGCAGGTGGCAGGCGGTCTGGACGAACGCCTCGCGGCGGCCTTCGCCGGTTGCGACGGCCCCACGCTGCTGGTCGGCATGGACACCCCGCAGATCTGCCCCGAGGTCCTCGCGCCCGCACTGGCCGAGGACGCCTGGGCGGATTGTGACGCCTTCCTCGGCCCGGCGGCCGACGGCGGCTTCTGGGCACTCGGCCTGGCGGCTCCCGACCCCGGCCTGCTGCGCGGGGTGCCGATGTCCACACCGCGGACCGGCGCGTTGCAGGAGCGGCGCCTGCTGGAGGCGGGCCTGCGGGTACGTCACCTTCCGGTCCTGCGGGACGTGGACACCGCCGCCGACGCGCACGCGGTGGCGGCGGCCGCGCCCGGCACCCGGTTCGCGGCGGAGTTGGGCCGGTGACGGCGCCGCCGCTCGCGCCCGTGCCGCGGGCCGGTTCCGGTACGAGGGCCACGGGGACGGCTTGGGTCGACGACCCGTACGCGCACGCCCTGCGCACCGGGCGCGGCCCGCTCTTCCTGCGGCGTTCGGACGGCTGGCTGCTGCCTCTGGAGGTCGAACGGTGGTGCGCGGAGCCGGACGCGGCCGATGTCGCCCTGCTGCGCCGCTGCCGCGGGCCCGTCCTCGACATCGGCTGCGGGCCGGGCCGTCTCGTCGCCGCGCTCGGCGGACGCGGTCTGCCCGTCCTCGGTGTCGACGTCTCCCCGGCGGCCGTCGCCCGGACCCGGGGCGCGGGCGGCGCCGTCCTGCGCCGGTCCGTCTTCGACCGCCTGCCCGCCGAGGGCCGTTGGCGCACCGCCCTGCTGGCCGACGGCAACATCGGCATCGGCGGCGACCCGTCCGCCCTGCTCGCCCGGGTCCGGGAACTCCTCGCCCCGGACGGCCGCCTGCTGGCCGAGGCCGCCGCGTACGACGTCGACGAACGGCTCACCGTCCGGGTGGAGGACGCCGGCGGCCGCCACGGCGGCGACTTCCCCTGGGCCCGGCTCGGCACCGTGGCGCTGCGCCGGACGGCGGAGGCCGCGGGCTGGGCCGCCGTAGGGGAGTGGGCGGTCGGCGGGCGCTGTTTCGTGGAACTGGCCCGCTGACCGCCCGCGTGAGGTCAGGAAGGCTGGGCCGCCGAGAGGGCGGTGACCGCGACGATCCCGTCGCACTCGGCGAACTCCCCGTCGTCCAGGGCGACCTGGTGGCGGCCCGCGCCACCGGGGAGGCCCAGCACCATGGTCGGGTACTGCACCGGTGCCTCACCCGAGACGCAGTAGCCGTCCCCCTCGCCCTGGACCTGGTGGAACGTCAACTTCACCCACACGCGGCCGCCCGGGGCCACTGTGACCGGCGCGGAGGTGCCGCTGTGCTCCACGGCCAGCGGCACATTGAGCTCCGGCGAGCCGTTGGCCGCGCCGGCCACCGTAGGGAACCCCTCGACCGTGCAGGCGGTCCCGGACGCGTTCGTGAAGCCCACGACGGCCGCCCCGGTACCCGTCCCCTGCGGCCGCTGCGCCGCCTGGCGTGCCGGTCCCGCCTCCAGCGCCGTGTCCCCGCAGGGCGCTCCCGCCGGTGCGTCCGACCCGACCGGTGACGTCGAGGGGGCCGGTGCCGAGGGAGCCGCGGAGGCCGAGGACGTCGAAGAAGTCGAAGGCACCGGCGAAGTCACCGGCGCCGACGCGCCCGGTGCCCCGCCCGCCGCCGTGCCGTCGTCCCGGCAACCGGTCAGCAGTGCCGCCGTCGCGCAGAGCAGCACCGCCGCCATCGCGGCCCCGCGCGCGTTCCTGTGCTCCATGGCGTCCCCCAGTCGTTCGGTCCCGGCTCACCGCCGGGGTTCGCCGGGGAACACGCGATGGGGCGAAGATGCGGTTTCGTCCCGGAACGGCTGGTGCCGAACAGTGACACAACGGCGACAGACAGTACGCGGGCCCCTGGCCCGGTCGGCGCTCTCGTCCGGTGGCGGTCGGCCGGCGGTCAGTCCGGCGGGCCCTCCCGTTCGAGGGTCCGGGCGAGAAGCCGCATGTGCTCCGGGGCGCAGGCGATCAGGAAGTCGACGCCTCCCTCATGGCACTCGGCGATCTCCCAGAAGGGACGGATGAACCGGGAGTCCGAACGCGTTCGCCGCCGAATCCGGCGGATGCCGATGTGCTCGGCCGGCAGGGTGCGACGGCCCAGCGACTTCACCTCGGTGGGTGAGACGTGCAGGGCTCTCCTGGAAACCGCAAGAAAGACCACGGCCGCTGTGCAGTAGGGGCGATCACCCAAGGCGCACGCTTCGAAGAGGACCTCGCCACCCTCGGCGTAGATGCGCTCCTGGGTCCTCGTCTGCCGCCTCCCGCCGGAACCCGGGGCCAAGAGGCTCCCCACCGCGTCGAGTATCAGGTCCGCGATCACTTGGCTCTCACTCCCGGTCCGCCGTGCACGCGTCCGCGGCAAGAGGCTTCCTGTACGAAGAGACGTCGAGCGTACGACACGCGGAATCGCCGTCATACCGGGCGAAGAGGTCGAAACCTCCCGGGTTGCCAGTCACCTTCGCGCGGCGGCACGGCGCTGCCGCACGCGCGCCAGCACCACCCCGCACCCCGTCGCGACCGCCACCACGCCCATCGCCAGGCCCCAGTTGCCCACGTAGTCCAGCGGCAGTACCGACGGGTTGGCCCCCCGACCCTGCCGCAGCATCACCGGGAGGGCCACCGCCGTGAGGCAGCCGGCGGTGAGCAGCCCGGTCCGCAGCGGCCTGCGCGCACGCAGCGGGAGGAGTGCGCCGATGCCGAGCACGAGGGGGACGAGCACGCCGTCGTGCACGACGACCGCCGCCGCCAGCCAGATCAGCACGCCCACCGGCGAGCCGATCCGGCGATCCGTCAGCACAAGAGCGGCGCCCAGGGACATCGCCGCCACTCCCGCGACGCCCAGCGCCCCGCGCAGCAGCCGTGACGCGCTCACAGCAGCACCTCCAGCCGGGTGACCCACTTGGTCTGCAGCACGCCGGGCCGGTTCGGGGCGATGATCCGCGCCGGGTAGCCGTGGTCGAGCGACAGGGGATGGCCGTTGAGGGCGACGGCGAGCAGTGTCAGCGGGTCGCGGGCGTAGGAGGCGCCCATCTCGGTGACCGCGTAGGCCCCCTCGGGCTCCAGGGAGACCACGCGCAGGCGTGCGTCCGCCGGGGCGCCGGCGCGGTCCAGCAGATCGCGCAGCCGGGCGCCGGTCCAGTGCGCGTTCCGGCTCCAGCCCTCGACGCAGGCGATCGGGAGCACCGCCGAGTGCTGTGCCGCCGCGCGCAGTTCGGTGAGCGTCAGCTCGAACGGGCGTGGACCGGCCACCTGGAGCCGCCAGTCCGCCAGCAGGAGCGGGGTGATGCGGGCCGCCGTGGCGGTGCGGTTCACCGGCAGTCCCTGCGGGCCGTGTTCGGGGCTGCGCGGCGCGAAGAGGGCGGCGCGGCCGAGCGGGGTCACGGACTGGCCGACGGTCGTCAGGGTCACCGCGCCCGTGGCCACTGCCACCGCCGCCACGAAGGACCGCCGGTCGGGGCCGTCGGCCCCGGTCGGCTCCCGCGTGCCGGACGACCGCCGCGACCAGTGCGCCGCGATGACCGGCGCCTTGACCGCCAGGTGCAGCAGCAGCGCGCCGAGGGCCACCCAGGCCAGCGCCCAGTGCGCGGGACGGAAGTTCCACGGCCACGGGTACCACTGAACGGTGTTGAGCAGCCCCGTCACCAGTTGCAGCAGCACGCTGCCGACCAGCACGCCGACCGACAGCCGCTCCAGCGCGTGCGCGAACGACCGCACCGCGGGCCGGGCGAACAGCCGCGGGTAGACCGTCCACAGCTTCGCCAGGAGCAGCGGAAGGGCGGCGATCCCGCTCGCGACATGCAGCCCCTGCGTCAGGCGGTAGCCCCACACCGGACGGCTCGGCAGCGCGCCGGAGGCCCATGAAGGCGGCTGCTGCAGGTAGTGGCTCACCAGGCCGGTGACGAAGCAGACGGCGACGGCGACCCCCAGGGCGCGGCCGACCACCGTCGCCGTGCGAGGGTCGTGCAGCCGCCCCGTGAACACCGGGGGCGGCGGCGCCTTGGGCAGGGGGAACCTTGGAGGAAGGGCGGGGCGTCTCATGTCTCCCATCACACCGCCCGCGACCCCCGGGACAGGGCCTCCGACTCCTTACGGAATACGGACGAACGGCGCGCGTGATCGCCCGCACCGCCGTGACCTGCGACGGTGGGACCGTGGGTACCCGAACCGCCACCGCCGCCACCGCCGCCCTGCTCGCCGCCCTCACCGCGGCCGTCGCCACGGCCGTCCAGCACGACACGCCCGGCCGGATGCTGCTGCGCCAGGCCGTCGCCTGGGCGCTGTTCGCCGCCGCGGCCGTCGCCGTGCGCAAGGTGCCGGTGCGGCGGGCCGTCGCCCTCGTCGTCGCGGGCGGTGCGGCCCTCGCCCTGGCGGGGCTCGCCGGGCCGCCGGGCACGAGCGACGACATGTACCGCTACGCCTGGGACGGCCGCGTGCAGGCGGCGGGCATCTCCCCGTACACGTACGCCCCTTCGGCGCCGGAACTCGGCGCGCTGCGCGACCCGTGGCTCTTCCCGGAGGGCGGCGCCTGCCGCGCCTGGGACGAGCACCCGGTCCCCGGTGGCGCCTGCACGCTCGTCAACCGCCCCACCGTGCACACCATTTACCCGCCCGTCGCCGAGGGCTGGTTCCTCGCCGTGCACGCCCTGTCCCCGGACGGCGCCCGCCACAAGGCCGTGCAGACCGGCGGTGCGCTCCTGGCCGTGGCCACCACCGTCGCCCTGCTCGCCGTGCTCCGGCGGCGCGGCGGAGATCCGCGGCGTGCCGCGCTGTGGGCCTGGTGCCCCGCCGTGCCGGTCGAGGCCGTCAACAACGCGCATGTGGACACCCTCGGCGTGCTCCTCCTCGTCCTCGCCCTCGGCGTCACCGGAGCGCGGCGCGGCGCGCTTCTCGGCGCCGCCGTCGCCGTCAAACTGCTGCCCGTCCTCGCCCTGCCGGGCGCGCTGTCGGGGGTCCTCGCGGGAGTGCGCCGCCCGCGCGAGGCGGCGCGCGTGCTGCTGCCCGCCGCACTCGTCGTCGTCCTCGCCTACCTTCCGTACGTCCTGGCCTCCGGCAGCGGCGTCCTCGGCTACCTCCCCGGCTACCTCCAGGAGGAGGGCTACGACTCGGCGCACGTCAGGCGCTTCGCGCTGTTGCGCCTCGTCCTGCCCGACACCGCCGCCGGGTTCGCCGCCGCGGCCGTGGTCGCGGTCACCGCCCTGTACGTGCTGCGCCGCGGCGATCCGGACCGGCCCTGGAGCGGCGCCCTCCTCGTGACGGGCACGGCGCTGCTCGTCACCTCGCCCTCGTACTCCTGGTACGCCCTGCTGGTCGTCGCCCTCGTCGCGCTCGACGGACGGTGGGAGTGGCTGTCCGTCGCCGCGGCCGGGGCTGTGCTCTACCTCGCCGGGGGCCCCGCGCAACAGGCCGCCTCCTACGGGATCGCGACCCTCGCCGTCGTCATCGGTGCGTTCGTACGGCATGCGGTGGACCGGCGCCCTCCCGGGCAGAAGGAGAGGTACGACTCGACCGGGGAGGATCCGACCCATGCATTCCGACCGGATACCGCGCACGTCCGCCGCGGTCCTCGCACTGTCCGTCGCCGCGTCACTCTCCGCGTGCAGCGGGTCCGGTGACGCGGGCGGCGGGGACGCTGCCGACCGTCCGGCGATCACCGTCAGCCCCGCCTCGGCGGGGCAGCCCGTTCCCACCGATCGCAAGGTGACCGTCCGCGTCACCTCCGGCCGGCTGGACTCCGTCCGCGTCACCGCGCCCGGCCCCGGAGCGCTGTCCGGCACCCTCGCCTCCGGCAAGGCCGGCTGGACCTCGACCGGGCATCTCGCGCCGGGCGTCACCTACGACGTCGTCGCCCGCGCCACCGGCGACGACGGCAAGGCGCTCACCAAGCACGTGCGTTTCAGCACCGCCGAGGCCGACCGCACCTTCGTGGGGGAGTACCACCCCGACAAGGGCACCACGGTGGGCGTCGGCATGCCCGTCTCCATCGTCTTCAACCGGCCCGTCCACGACCGCGCCGCCGTCGAGCGCAAGCTCTCCGTCACCGCGTCGCCCGCCGTCGACGGCTCATGGAGCTGGATGAAGGACTGGAGCGGCCGCGACCGCGTCGACTGGCGGCCGCGCGCCTTCTGGAAGGCCGGCACCGAGGTCACCCTCCGCATGAACCTCGACGGGGTCGACGCGGGCGGCGGGGTCTACGGCACCCAGAACCGCGTCGTGCACTTCCGGATCGGGCATGCCGTCACCACCACCGTCGACACCTCCCGCAAGACCCTCACCCTGCGCCGCGACGGCGAGGTCGTGCGCACCCTCCCGGTCTCCACCGGCAAGCCCGGCTACGAGACCTGGAACGGCACCATGGTCGTCCTGGAGAAGACTCCCAGCATCACCATGAACTCCCGTACCGTCCGCATCTTCGGCCCCGAGGCCTACAACCTCAAGGACGTCAAGTGGGACGTCCGCCTGACCACCTCGGGCACCTTCACCCACGCCGCCCCCTGGAACGACGGCAAGTTCGGGCGGGTCAACGGGAGCCACGGCTGCATCGGCATGAGCACCGCCGACGCCAAGTGGTTCTACGAGCACGTCAATGTCGGCGACCCGGTCACCGTCGTCCACTCCACGGACACCGTCCAGCTCAACAACGGCTACGGCGCCTGGAACGCCGACTGGGCCGACTGGAGCGCGGGCAGCGCCCTGTGACACCGGCAGGAGGCCCGGAAGGACCGCACACACGACGGAGCCCGCGCACGTGGCGCGGGCTCCGTCGACGACCTACGAGGTGGGACTCCCTTCGCCGGCATGGTCCGGATCAGGTGCTAGGGGTCGCTCTCCGGTCCTTGCCTCTTCCCTGACCTTCAAGCCTCTCAGCACGGCCGTTGAACCCGGTCGCGGGGGAAGTCGGACCTTCCCTGTCCGCTCTCGGTGCTACCGCACTCCCTCGCTCGCCCCGTAGGTCTCTTTCAGCCTAATACCGTTCACCGCGGACCACCAGGGTTAAATGCCCTTATTTCATGATTTTTGGGACACAGGTGCCCGTGTCGCATCCGCTTCGCGCTCAGACACGGTCGAACGGCTCCGCGTAGCGGAACGCCCCGCTGACCGACGGCGCGTACGCGGCCAGCGGCCGCACCTGGAAGTACGGGCCCCAGGCCGGATCCGGCGGTGTGATCCGGTAGTCGGTGCTGGCACGGAAGCCGAAGCGGCCGTAGTAGGCGGGGCTGCCCAGCAGCGCCACCAGCGGCTCCCCGAGGGCGTCGGCCGCGCCCAGCACGGAGTGGACCAGCGCGAGCCCGGCCCCGCGCCGCTGGTGCTCCGGCGCCACGCTCAACGGGCCCAGCGCCGCCACGGGGACCTCGTCCACATGGCCGCGCGTGCACACGACATGCCCGACCACCGCGCCCTCGTCGTCGGTCGCCACCAGCGACAGCGGGGGCAGCCACGCGTCCGACTCCCGCAACTCCGCCAGCAGCGTGGCCTCCACGGGCACCTCCGCCCCCGGTTTCGCGAAGGCGGCCGCTGTCAGCGCGTGCACGGCGGCCAGGTCGTCTGAGGTCTCCCGTCGGATCAGCACCCGGGCAGTCTCCGGTCCGCACGCCTCCGCGGCAACCCGTTTTCCCGCCGGAGGGCGCGGGACGGGGGTAGAGGGCCGACGGCCTCAGCCGCCGCCGACGACCAGTCCGCGGGGCCCGCCGCCGGGGACCTCGCCGGGGAAGGGGCCGCGGAGCAGGGTGACCAGGCCGTGGGCGAGATCGTCGCGCCAGCAGAGGTAGTCGTGGCCGCCGTTGTACTCGTGGTGGGCGACCTCGTACCCCTTGGCGCTCAGGGCGTCGCGCAGCCGGCGGCCGGCGGCCGGCACGCCCCACTCCTGGAGGCCGGCGGACAGGTGGAAGCGGACCGGCCGGCGGGCGAGGGCCCGGACGCGGCCGGTCAGCCATTCCTCGGGGCGGGCCCCCTCGCGCCGGGCGGCCGGCCACCAGAAGGCGCCCGACTGGGCCAGGACGTTGCCGAAGCGCTCCGGCCGCCGCAGCGCGGTGTAGGCCGCGGCCAGGCCGCCGAGTCCCTGGCCGGCGACGACGGTCCTGGACGGGTCGCCGGTGACGGACCAGCGACGGGCCGCCCAGGGCAGCAGCTCGCGGGTCAGGAAGGCCACGAAGCGTTCGTCGCAGGCGAGTTCGCGACGGCGGGTGTCGCTGTCCAGCGCGTCCGGCAGCAGGGCGACCAGCGGGGGCAGCAGGCGTGTGCGGATGAGCTCGTCGAGCAGCCCGGCGATGCCCAGTTGCTGCCACACGTCGCCGTCCAGCAGGACGACGACGGGCAGTCCGGCCAGGTCCTCGTGGCCGGCCGGCGTGTACGCCCACACTCGCCGCCAGTTGCGCAGCTGGCCGCTGCGCAGCGTGTGCATCGACAACTCCCCCGTTCCGGCGCCGGGGTGGGCCCGGCGTCCGCCGAGTGCCACGGGGGCGGCCGGGAGGGCCACCACGGACAGCGGCTCGGCGCCCCAACGGCTTGGGAAGACGGCCCGGTTGAGGGGGTCGCGCCGGGGGTGGCGGCGCAGCCGCCGCAGATACGCCTGTCTCGCGCCGGGAAGGTCGCGGCCGCCCGCTGACAGGGCGCCCCCTGACAGGGCGTGGCCCTCGCCGGGGCTCCCGCCGTCGTCGCCGTCGTCCACGCACAGCGCGTACGTGGCCCGCCAGTCGGCCCGCATCCGTATCGTCCAGTGCCACACGTCCGTGCCCGGGACGCGGGCCATGAGGTTGCCCGCCAGGTCGTCGGGGTCGACCACCTGGTTGGGCAGCACGAGCACCGCGCGCGTCGAGGCCGTGCCCCGCCACAGGAAGGTGACGGCGGCGTGCCCCGGGTCACCGTCGACGGCCTCCACCAGGGGCGTTCCCTCGGCTTCCACGGCGCGCCAGAAGTCGCGCTCGTGATCGGGGCGTTCGGCGAGCGCCGCGATCCGCGGGCTGCGGGCGCGTTCCACCGGTACGGGCCGGGGGAAGCGCGGCGCGCGCAGCGACGTGTTGGACGGTGGGCTCCACAACGCGGACGGCATGATCGGCAAACCCTCCTGGACGTCTCCGACGGCAAAGGACATTTAAAGTCACTCTCTCCTCAACCTGAAGTCGCCGTGAGGCCCGTCGCACCGTGACCAAACCCCTGTCGGCGCGGGCCGATCCGGGGTTCCATGTCCTCACCCGCCCATCGGCGCCGAAGAGAGGGAGCCTCTTGGCCACCACCGTGCGACGCAGCACCCTCACCCTCCCCGCAGCCCCGCTCGGCCCGGAGAACCCGCTGCCCGCGCTGCGCGCCCCGCGCGAACTGCATGTGCTCGACGAAGCGGAGAGCACCGCGGTACCGCCCGCGATGGCCCGCCGCATCGCCTACGGGCACCTGCGCACGCTGCTCCCCGTACCGCGTCTGGACGGCTACACGCGCGAGCGTACGCCCACCGCCCTCGACACCGTGGTCATCGAGAACGACCGGCTGCGCGCCACCGTCCTGCCCGGGCTCGGCGGCCGCCTGTACTCGCTGCACCACAAGCCGACCGGCCGGGAACTGCTGCACGTCAACCCGGTCCTGCAGTTCGCCGACTTCGGGCTCGCCGGGGCCTGGTTCTCCGGTGGCGTCGAATGGAACCCGGGTGCCACCGGCCACACCACGATGACCTGCGCCCCGCTGCACGCCGCCCGCGTTCCCGCGCCCGACGGCGGCGAGATGCTGCGCCTTTGGGAATGGGAACGACTGCGCGACCTGCCGTACCAGGTCGACCTCTGGCTTCCCGACGGCTCCGACTTCCTCTATGCCGGCATCCGTGTCCGCAATCCTCACCACCGGACCGTTCCCCTCTACTGGTGGTCCAACACCGCCGTCCCCCAGACACCGGGCACCCGGGTCGTCGCCCCCGCCGGCCACGCCTGGCACTTCGGTTCCGACCGGACGCTGCACCGGGTGCCCGTCCCGGAGGAGCCCACCGCGTCCGAGCACCCGGCCGACTGGTTCTACGACCTGGCGGACGGCACCCGCCCCTGGATCGCCGCACTCGGCGCGGACGGCCGCGGCCTCGTCCAGACCTCCACCGACACGCTGCGCGGCCGCAAGCTCTTCGTCTGGGGCCAGGGGCGCGGCGGCCGCCGCTGGCAGCGCTGGCTCGCGGGTGACACCGGGACCGGCGGCTACCTGGAGATCCAGGCCGGTCTCGCGCCCACCCAGCTCGAGCACCTGCCGCTGGCCGCCGGCGCCGACGTCTCCTGGCTGGAGGCCTACGGCCCGCTCGACGCGGCGCCGGACGCCGGTGCGGGCGACATCGAGGCCCGCCTCGAGGCCGCGCTCCCGCGGGAGCGGGTGCGCGTGGCGTACGAGGCATGGCTGCCCGCCGCCGACGCGGAACCGAAGGACGTCCTCGCCTCCGGCTCGGGCTGGGGCGCCCTGGAGGTGCTGCGCGGCCACCACGACCTGCCCGGCACGCCGTTCGCCCCGGACACCATGGACGAGCGGCAGAAGCCGTGGCTGGAACTGCTCCTCGCGGGTGTGTTCCCCAAGGCCCCCGGCGACGACGCCGTGCCCGGCCCCGCGCTCGTCTCGCCCGAATGGCGCGAACTCCTGGAGACCGCGGGCACCTACGACGGCAACGAGTGGTACCTCGACCACCACCTCGGCCTCGCCCAATGGGACGCGGGCGACCGCGCCCAGGCCGTCCGCAGCTGGGAGCGCTCCGCCGCCCGCACCCGCTCGTGGCTGCCCCTGCACTGCCTCGCCGCCGCCGACCGGGCCGACGGCAACCACGCGCGCGCGGCGGAGCGCTACCTCGACGCCGTCCGCGTCCAGGCGGAGGGCACCTCGCGGGACAGCGTCCGCGCAGCCCTTGCCCGCGAGGCGGTCCCGGCCCTGCTCGCGGCGGGCCGTCCCGCCGACGCCGCCGCCGTCCTGGCGGACCTCCCCGCCGCGGTCCTCGCCCGTGGCCGCTTCCGCCTCCTGCACGCCCAAGTCCTGTGCGCCCAGGGCGACATCGCGGGCGCGCGGGCGGTCTTCGACACCGGCTTCACCGTCGACGACCTGCGGGAGGGCGAGGACTCCCTGCACCTCACCTGGCGGACCGTCACCGGTGGCGCCGAACCGCTCCCCGAGGCCTACGACTTCCGCATGGCGCCCTGAAAACCGTTGGCCCGCGGCGCACGACACCCCGCACAGTGGTGCCTCCCGAGCACCACCACGAGGGGGATGACCATGTCGACGCTGCGCGTCACCGCCGAACGGCTCACCGTCCACGACCACCCGAACGCGGACGCCCTGGAGCTCGCCCAGGTCGGCCTCTACCGGGCGGTCGTGGTCAAGGGCATCTACCGCACAGGCGACGTCGCGCTCTACATCCCCGAGCAGTCCGTGCTGCCGGACGCCCTGATCGCCGAACTCGGGCTGACGGGACGGCTCGCCGGGCCGGCCGCCAACCGTGTCAAGGCGGTCCGGCTGCGCGGCGAGCTGTCCCAGGGCATCGTGTGCCGCCCGGCGGCGCTCGACGGCACGGACCTGGCACGCGCGGCCACCGACGACGCCGACTTCGCCGGACTGCTCGGCATCACCAAATGGGTGCCGCCGGTCCCGGTGTCGATGAGCGGCGACGTGGAAGCGGCGCCGGACCTGCTGCCGTGGATCGACATCGAGAACCTCAAGCGCTACCCCGACGTCTTCGCCCCCGGCGAGCCGGTCGTGATCACGGAGAAGCTGCACGGCACCGCCTGCGCCCTGACGTACGTGGCGGCGACCGGGCAGGTCCTGGTCACCTCCAAGGGCCTCGGCGCCCAGCGGCTGGCCCTCAAGGAGTCCCCGCACAACCTGTACTGGCGCGCCGCGCACGGCCACGGCCTGCCCGCCGCGGCCGCCGCGCTGGCCGGGCGGCTGGGAGCCACCCGCGTCGGCCTCTTCGGCGAGGTGTACGGCTCCGGCGTCCAGGACCTCGGCTACGGCGCCGACGGGCGCCGGGACGTCCCCGGCTACGCGGCCTTCGACGTCGCCGCCGAGATCGACGGCGACGTGCGCTGGCTGGACCCGGCCGACGTGCTGTCCGACGGCACGCTGCCGGTGGTGCCACGGCTGCACGCGGGGCCCTTCGACCTCGACGTCGCCCTGGCGCTGGCACGGGGCGCCGAGACCGTCTCCGGCCGCGGCCTCCACCTGCGGGAGGGCGTTGTCGTCCGCGCGGCCGCGGACCGCCACAGTCCCCTGCTCGGCGGCCGTGCCATCGCCAAGGTCGTGAGCGACGCCTACCTCACCCGCAAGGGCGGTACCGAATTCGAATGACCGGTACGCATGGCCGTCCCGTCGCTGGGCAGGCGCAGCCCTCGAGTCACTCCACAGCGCACGCATGAGAAGGGAACGGACATGACCGACTTCAGCGCCCCCAACGGCGCCCAGCCGCCGGCACAGCGCGCCCTGCACGAGATCGCCACGGGCGGTGACAACGCCACCGCGCTCAGCACCCTCGCGGCCAGTGACGTGCTGCTCCCGGTCCCCGGGCCGCCGGAGGAGGCAGCGGACGGCGACGCCGCGGAGCAGGAGACGATCAGCCTGCCGGTGTTCGAGCAGGAGGACGGCACCAAGCTCGTGCCGGTCTTCACCTCGGAAGTGCGTCTCGCCCACGCCCTGCCCAACGCCAGGGGCTACCGCATACTGCCCCTGTCCGCGCTGAGCAGCGGCTGGCCCTCGGACGAGCTCACGCTGTCCATCGACGCGGGCTCGCCGGACACCCTCACCATCAAGGGCGAAGGGGTCCGGGCCCTCGCCGGTCTGTCCGGTTGAGGACCGGGATCACCGGATCCACCAGATTCAGGGGACACGACAGCGCCCCCGGGGCGGCGGCGGCCGACCGGGGGCGCTGTCGTGTCCGGGGGCGCCGACGGCGCCGGACCCGCTACATCGGGCGGTAGACGGTCAGCGCCTCGTTCACCTTGTCGACGAGCAGTTCCGCCGGGGCGGGTGCGACCTCGCCGTCCGTGGCCAGCCGGGTCCCCGGCGCGATGCCGCCCAGGCGCACCCGCCGCAGCAGCGCGGTGGTGGAGCCGGTGACGGCCGCGGCGAGCAGCCGGGTCCTGGCGTAGGGACTGCCGGGCACCATGCGGACGTCCAGCTGCCCGTCGGCCAGGTTGCGGCGGCGCACCGGAGCCGGTCCGAGGCTGCGGTAGGCGCCGTTCCCGGCGAAGAGCATCCACACCGAGTGGCGGCGCCCGTTGATGTCGACGTCGAGCGGGCTGGAGGTGCGCAGGACATGGACCGCGGCGAGGATGCCGGCCGGCCAGCTGCCGACGCGGCGGGACCAGCGCTCGCGGTAGCGGACGAGCTCGGGGTACACCCCGATGCTGAAGGTGTTGAGGAACAGCGACGGCCGCGCGGCACTGCCGTCCGCGTCCACCGGCGTGATCCGGGCGACGTCGGCGGAGATGGCGGTGCCTGCCTCCACGGCACGCGCCGCGTCGTCGATCGACTCGATGGCCAGGTCCATCGCGAAGTGGTTGTACGTGCCGCCGGGGGAGACCATGAGCGGCACGCGGTGGCGCAGGGCGATCTCCGCCGCGAGGCGGACGCTGCCGTCGCCGCCGTGCACGCCGAGCGCGCCGCCGGCCTCGGCGGCCTGGCGGGCGGCCTTCTCCAGCATCTCCGCGAGGTCGTCGTCCTCGGAGCACTCCTCGACCACGGCCTCCGGCAGCACCGCCCGCAGCCGGTCCGCGGGCATCCCCAGCAGCGGCGGGGGCCCGGAGACCTCGTTGACCACCACGTACAGGCCGCGCCCGCCCGGCAGGGCGGGCGCGTCGGCCTGAGGCGTGGGCGGGACGGCGAGGTCCTGGCCGGTCGGCACCAGACCGCGCACGGCCAGTGCCGCGCCGGCGCCGAGCGTCATCCCGGCGAGCACGTCGCTGGGGTAGTGCACGCCCGTGTAGACCCGGGAGAACGCCACCGACCAGGCGAGCGGCGCCACGACCGCCCCCCAGCGGGGTGACTCGACGGCCACGCCCGCCGCGAAGGCGACCGCGGAGGCCGCGTGCCCGGAGGGGAAGGACGTGCTGCCGGGCTGCCGCGACAGGCGCCGGATCACCGGCACGGAGTCCAGCACCGGGCGGGCCCGGCGCACCGCGCCCTTGCCGACGGTGTTGACCACCGCCGAGGCGAGGGCGAGCGACCCCATGCCGCGCAGCGCGGCCCGCCGTCCCGGACGGCCGCCCACCGCCGCGATGCCGGCGGCCACGCCGAGCCACAGCGCGCCGTGGTTGGCGGCGCGGCTCAGCCGGGGCAGCACGGGCTCCGCGGCCGGCCACTCCCGTGTCGCGACGCGCAGGAACAGCTCCTTGTCCCACGCGCTCAGCTTCGGGCGCACATCGACTCCCTCCTGATCGGTTCCACTGCCGGATGCGGTGCGTCCGGGGTCAGCCCTGCGGGCCCATCCCCAGCGTCCGTACGACGTCCTGGACGTTGGAGTACCGCCGGTTGTCGCCCGGCAGGCCGTCCACCAGGTCGGTGAGCGGATCGGGCGCGTGGTGGTCGCGCAGCGTGCGCAGCAGGTCGCCGCGCCGCGCCGGGAACGTCTTGCGGGTCAGGTGGCGGGCCAGTTCGAACCGCAGAGACGGACCGTCCGTGGCGCCGGACAGAACGGGTCCGTTCACGACCGCGAGGTCGTCGTCGGCGGCCGGCTCGGGGTCCTGCCACTCCTCGACCCGGGTCGGGTGCCCGGAGCGCAGCAGTCCGCGCAGTTCGTGCTTCATCTCGTCGTCTCGATGGACGCTCAGGCGGTCGCTTCCTCGTTGCACGATGGCTCCTTTCCTCAGGGGTCCGGGTACTTCATCGTCTACCCGTTCGCGGCGTTGAATGCCTGCCGAATACGGCATGAAGCGGATGAATCGGGTCGTCCTGGGTACCAAACGTGCGAGGCCACCGGCAGCGAAAGGAAGGTGCGCGGCCCATGAGCCCATACCGCGGCGGGGTCGACCCCGCAGAGCTGGACGAACGGCAGCTGGTGCACGAGCTGGAGTCGGTCCACCGCACCCGGCACGAGACGCTGCTGTACGGATCCCCGTCGGCCCTCGACGCCCACAACTCGCGCATGGTGGCGCTCGAGGGGGAGTACCTGCGCCGCCATCCGCAGCGGATGGTCGCCCCCGGCCGGACCCGCGCCGGGGCACGGGCCCGGGTCCTGACGATGCCGGCGCAGTCCGCGTCCGCGCAGTAGCCGCGGCGAACGGCACGCGGCCGGGGGAGCCGTCACCGGACATCGGGGCGTGCGGCGGCCGAACGGCCGCCGCACGCCCCGCGTTCGTTCCCCGGGACCGGCGTCTACCACCGGTACCAGCGCGACCCGCCGGAACCGCTGCGGGCCACGAAACCGACCAGCCACAGCACCAGGACGATCAGAGCCACCCACCAGAGCACCTTGACGGCGAAACCCGCCCCGAAGAGCACCAGGGCGAGAAGAAGGACGAGCAGAAGCGGGACCATGGAAACACCTCCTGGAATCCGGTTGCCCTCAATTGCCGGGGCTACGCAGTGGGGTTCGCGCGCCGACGGGGAGCGGAGCCGCCGCCGCGTGCGAGGGTGACCGAAGGACCGACCCCACCACCGGAGGTACGGATGCAGCGGACGTCCCCGCCCGCCCCGGCGAGCTGCGTCGCGCCGTACGCCGCCCGCCCCGACCCCGGACTGCCGGTCCCCGCGTACTGGGCGGAGCGCATCGCCGCGGACCTCCCGGGCCGTTCGGCCGCCGATCCGCCGGGCGGCGGCGCGGCCGTACGGGCCGCCGCCGCGGGCTACTGGGACCGCCGCGGGCTGCCGACGGACGCCGCGCACACCGCCGCAGGACCGGGCGCGGAGCCGCTGCTGCTCGCCCTGCTGGCGGCGATCGGCGGGGACGTCGTGGTCGCCCGGCCCTCCGCCGCCTGGCACGTGCCGCTGGTGCGGCTGCTGGGCCGCCGCCCGGTGGCCGTGCCGACGCCTTCGGTCGGCGGCGGCGCGCCCGACCCCTTCACGCTGCTGGAGGCGGTGCGGCGGGCCCGCGGGGACGGCGCGGAGCCGCGGGTGGTGGTCCTGGCCGCAGCCGACGACCCCAGCGGCACCGTGACCCCGCCCGAACTGCTGCACGAGGTGTGCGAGGCGGCGGAGGAGGCCGGCCTGCTGCTGGTGTCCGACGAGACGTACGGCGACGCCGTGCACCGGCCGCACGAGACGATGCTGCTCTCCCCGGCGGAGATGCTGCCCGCCCGGACGGTCGTCATCAGCGACCTCGGCGCGGCCCTCGCCCCGCCGGGCTGGCCCGCGGCCGTCGTCCGCTTCCCCGCCACGGAGCGGGGCACGAGCCTGCGGACCGACGTCCTGCGGCACTGCGCCGACCTGCGCGCCCTGCTGCCGGGACCGGTCGCCGACGCGGCCGCCCACGCCCTGTCCGAGCCCTCCGAGGTCCGCGCGCACCTCGCCGCGGCCAACCGCCTGCACGCCGCCATGGCGGGGGCCGCCTGCGACGTCGTGGGCCGGGCCGGCGCCCTGTCCCGTCCCCCGGAGGCGGGCTTCCACCTGTACGCCGACTTCAGCCCGCTGCGCTCCGAACTCGCCGCGGCCGGCGTCACCGACGCCGAAAGCCTCGAGGCCGTCCTCACCGACCGCCTGGGCCGGCCCGCGCCCGGCGCACACCGCTTCGGCGACGACCCCGAGGCCCTCCGCGTCCGCATCGACACCGGCCCGCTCCACGGCACCGACGCCTCCCAACGCGCCGCCGCACTGGCCTCCCCCGCCCCTCTCGCCCTGCCCCACGTGGCTGCGGCGGTCGCGGCGCTGGCGTCCGCCTTGGAGACCCTCACCACGGCGACCGACTGACCCGGGCCGGGGAACGGGGTTGTTCCGCGCCGGTCCCGGCGCCGGGGCGCATGGCGGGCTGTGCCGCTGGTGTTCCGACTCGGCAGAGCCGGCGGTGGCCCGGTTGTGCGTGCATTCCCGGGTGACGGCCTGCCGTGCGTGGGCCGCCACGGCCGCCGACGCGTCCGGCTCCCCGGCGGGTCGTCCGCAACGTGACCACGGCGGCGTCCGCCCCCCTCGCACACGGCGGCGTGCCCGCGGCCGGGCCGGCGTGTCGGGGCGGAGGCGGAGGCGGCGCCAGAGCCGCGCCGTCTCATGCCGGGCGCGCAGTGGGGCGCGGTGCCGTGCCGCCGGGTCTCCGGCGGGGGCTCGGACTGCCGAGGCGGTGGCGATACGTCGCGCATGGGCCGCGCGACCGCCCACCCCCGGACCACGTGCCCTCCGGCGACGACCGCGGGCCGGCACCCGGTCCGGCCGGCCCGGCGGGGGGTGGCGCGTGCGCGAGCCCGCCTCGCCACCTGCCGGTCGGCTCCGACCCCTGCTGCCGA
The DNA here is from genome assembly GCF_033793585.1 of Streptomyces sp. MI02-7b. Taxonomy (NCBI): domain Bacteria; kingdom Bacillati; phylum Actinomycetota; class Actinomycetes; order Kitasatosporales; family Streptomycetaceae; genus Streptomyces; species Streptomyces sp. MI02-7b. The sequence goes on from NZ_JARAWX010000031.1 coordinate 67,518, forward strand.
GGAACGGCCGGTGCGGCCCTCGCGCATGGCCTTCGGCAGGCTAGTGCCGCGCCCGATACCCACCCCCCATCCGGCCCGCCGCGGCCGGGCCGTCAGTGGGCGGAGGCGTCGTGCGGATCGGGGGTGTCGGGGTGAGGGCGCAGGCGGCGCCAGAGCTGGGGGGCGGCGGCCACGGCGAACGTGAGGGCGACGGCGACGACGACGCCCTGCCAGGGTTCGGGGAAGAGGGACCCGCCGAGGATGCCGATGAGCTGGTAGGCCGCCGCCCAGGCCAGGCAGGCGGGGATGTCGCCGCGGGCGAAGCGGCGCGGGGGCATCTCGGCGAGCAGGCAGGCGAGCATGACGGGGATGCGTCCTGCCGGGACGAGCCGGGACAGGACGAGGACGGCGACCCCGTGCTCGTCCAGCCGGCGCTGGGCGTCGGCCAGGTGCCCGGGGTCGGCGCGGTCCTGGATCCGCCGCAGCCAGCGGGAGCCGCCGCGCGAGTGCACGCCGCGGTGGCCGAGCCAGTACAGGGCGATGTCGCCCAGGAAGGCGGCGGCGGAGGCGACGACGAAGACCAGCGCAAGCGAGAAGGGCGCCGTCTGGTGGAAGGCCACGACGGCGGCGCCGCTGACCAGGGCCCCGGTGGGCACGACGGGCACCAGGGAGCCCAGGACGACGAGCAGGAAGAGCGACGGGTAGCCCACCGCCTGCCGGGTGGACTCCGTGGAGGTCTGCTCGGCCGCCAGATGCACCAGACCGCTGAGTCCGCTCACCGGGCCGCCTCCAGCCGCAGGCTCTCCCCGTGGTCCAGGCGGTGCACGGCCACCCGCGGTGCGACGTCCCCCGCCAGGCGGGCGAACTCGTCGCCGGGGGAGTGGAACTCATGGGGGCGTACGGCGTCCATGCCGATCGGCCAGTAGGTGCCGTAGTGGATCGGCACGGCCGCGCGCGGGGCCAGCCGGGCGAGGGCCTGGGCGGCGCGCGCCGGGTTCAGGTGGCCGTCGCCCAGGAACGGACCCCAGCCGCCGACCGGCAGCAGCGCGGCGTCGCATGGCCCGACCTCCTCGGCCATGGCGTCGAACAGGCCGGTGTCGCCGGCGAAGTACGTGCGCTCCTCGCCCTCCAGGACGTAGCCGAGCGCGGGCGAGCGCTCCGGGCCGTAGGGCAGGCGGCGTCCGTCGTGCGCCGCGGGCACCACGCGCACGGTCAGATCCCCCACCCGCACCTTGTCGCCGGGGGCGACCTCGGTCACGTCCAGCCGCAGGTCCGTCGCGAGCCGCCGCAGGCGGGGCACGGCGGCGGACGCGCCGCGCGGCACCAGGACGCGGGTGCCGCGGGCGAGCCGGGCCAGTGATCCGGTGTGCAGATGGTCCGCGTGCAGGTGGGAGACGAGCGCCACATCCGCGAGCGCCGCGCCGGGCGGCGGTACGGCCCCGCGCCGCCTGCGCAGGTGCGCGAGGCGGGGGACGAAGAGCGGATCGGTGAGCACCCGCACGCCGGAGTCCCGCACGGTCACCGTCGCATGACCCCACCAGGTGATCTCGACCGCCACGCCCGCCTCCTCGCCTCGCCACGCCTCCACGCGAGCCTATGCTCCGCCGCGCCTGCGGTGCGCCGGAGGGCCTGTGTCAGGCTTGGGGATGTCGAAGGCCGTTCGGACGTGAGGTGAGGTGGGCGGTGCTGCATCGGTGGCGAGCCGCCGGGTACACGATCGCCCGCGTACTCCTGGTCTGGGCGGTGTCGACGGCGACAATGGCCGCGCTCGCCGGGATCCTGCCGGACTTCCGCATCCAGTCGCCGAGCGGCGACAGCCCGACCCGGATCGCGATCACGGCGGCCGTCGCGGCGGGGGCGTTCGGCCTGCTCAGCGCCCTGGTCTGGCCGGTGCTGGTGCGCGCGGTGCTGCTGGTGCCGGCCCTGGTGCTCGGGCTGCTGGTGTTCTTCCTCAACGGCTCCCTGCTGCTGATCGCCATCCGTTTCACCCCCGACTGGCAGGGCGACATCCGTCCCGCGACGGCCGTCGCCATCGCCGCCGTGATGTCGGCGGCGTCCTCCGGCACCAGTACGGCCCTCGCGATGCGCGACGACGCGGCCTACGGGCGCCGGCTCGCCCGGCTGGCCGGCCGCCGCCGCAGACCGCGGGGCGCGGACGGCGGTGCGCGGCGCGAAGCGCAGGAACCGGGCTTCGTCTTCGTGCAGCTGGACGGGGTCGGGCACGACGTACTGCGCGAGGCCGTGCGGCCGATGCCGTCGAGGAGCGGGCGGTTGAGGCCGCCCGCGATGGAGACGGTGGCGCGGTGGCTGGACAGCAGCCATCGCCTGGTGCCCTGGATCACGGACTGGAGCAGCCAGACCGGAGCGAGCCAGCTGGCGATCCTGCACGGCTCCGACGCGGACGTGCCGGCCTTCCGGTGGTACGAGAAGGACACGGCGCAGGTGATGGTCTGCAATCGGCCGTCGTGCGCCGCCGAGCTGGAGCGGCGCGCGGTCGCCCGCACCGGACGGCCGGGTCTGCTCGCCCCGGACGGCGCCAGCCGCGGCAACCTCTTCAGCGGCGGCGCGGAACAGCTCGCCCTGGTCATGTCGGTCTCGACCCGGCGCCGGCGCTTCTCCGCGGACCGGCTGGCGATGGCCCGCACCGTCGCCGCCTCGGCCGCCCGGGTCTCCCGGGTCCGGGGACGGGAGACGGCGGGCGCCGCGCCGCGGATAGCGCGGGTGCGCGAGACCCGCTCGCGCACCGGCTACTTCGCGTACTTCTCCGACCCCGCCAACGCCGTGCGCACGGCCGCGTCCTTCCTGGCCGAGGTGGTGCGGGAGATCTGCGAGTCCTCGGCCGCCCGGCTGCGGGGCGACCGCCCCCGGGTGCGGCGCGGCGGGCTCTACCCCTTCCTGCGGGCCTTCGCCACGGTCGTGGAGCGCGATGTGGCCGCGGCGGCGGTGGTCGGCGACATGCTCGCCGGGCGCACCGCCGTCTACGCGGACCTGGTCGCCTACGACGAGGTCGCCCACCACTCCGGCCCCCGCAGCCGGGACGCCATGCGCGTCCTGCGCCGCCTGGACCGGGTCGTCCGGATGATCGCGGACGCGTCGCGGTACGCCCCCCGCCCCTACCGGCTGGTGCTGCTGTCCGACCACGGGCAGAGCCACGGCGAGACCTTCGAGAGCGCCTACGGACTGACCCTGAAGGACCTGGTCCGCGCCGGGTGCGGGCTGCCGGTGCGGCGCCGGGCCCGGCGCACGGTGAGCGGTGCCGAGGCGCGTGCCGCGGCGCGCGCGGCGCTGAACCGCCCGGAGTGGAACCGGCACACCGAGGAGGAGCACGCGACCGCGGGTCCGTCCTCGGACCCGGTGGTGCTGGCCTCCGGCAACCTCGGGCTGATCTCCTTCCCGGACCTTCCGGGCCGCGCCGACCGGGCACGGATCGAGGCCCGCCACCCCGCGCTGCTGCGCACGCTCGCCGAGCACCCGGGCATCGGCTTCCTGCTGGTCCAGGACGCCGGGCGGGGGCCGCTGGTGCTGGGCCCCGGGGGCGGGGAGCACGAGCTGGACACCGGCCGGGTGACCGGCCCCGACCCACTGGCGCCCTTCGGCCCGCACGCGGTGGCGGCCGTGCGGCGCACCGCCGCCTTCCCGCACGCGGCGGACATCATGGTCAATTCCGCGTACGACCCGGTGACCCACGCGGTGCACGCCTTCGAGGAGCAGGTCGGCTCGCACGGCGGACTGGGCGGCGACCAGAGCCGCGCCTTCCTGCTGCACCCCTACGAGCTGGAGGGGCCGGGCCCGGACGAGCGGCTGGTGGGTGCGGGGGCGGTGCACGGGCTGTTCAGCGACTGGCTGGGCCGCAGGGGCGTCCTGCCGTCGCCGCGCGCGGCGACGGCGGAGGACCCGGCGGGCGACGCGGACGCGGAGCGGGTCACCGGCTGAGCGGGCGGGCCGGTCGGGACATCCGTCCGGCCATGATCTCTTTCGGGTTCTCCTTCCGTCCGGCCACGGCCGCCGGTCACCGGGCGCGCCCCGTCGCCGCTGGCCGGAGCGCCGGTGCGCGCGGTGGGCGGGACGCGCCGCGCGAACGGGTGATTGACCGGGCGGCCTCCGTGATGGACGCTGGCCCGCGGTTGACCAGCTACCGCGCGCGGCGCGGAGCCCGCGGAGGGGCGGCATGACGTACTACGAGGACCTGAGTTCGTACGGCTATTTCACAGAAACGATTCCGTCCGAGGTCTCCGCGCGCGCCGTCGGATGGCTCGACCCCGCCCACCCCTTCAGCCGCGCCGAGCCCGACGAGGCCTTCGCCGACCGGCTGTTCGCGCTCTGCCGTGACCACCGCTTCGCCATCACCCGCGGCTGGCACGGCTGCGGGCTGTGCCGCCGCCGCTTCTTCGGGGGCGGCCGGCGGGCCCACCCCGTCACCGTGGCCCGGGGACGCGAGCGCATCCTCGTCGGCCACGGCGAGGTCCGGGTCCACACCGGCGCGGACACCTGGCTGATCGCCCCGGACATGGTCGCCCACTACGTCCTGACCCACCACTACGCGCCGCCCGGGCCCTTCGTGGAGGCCGTGATGGCGGGCCGTGTCGTGGCGGACTCGTTGTAGCAGGCGGCTCAGAGCCAGCCGTTGCGGCGGAAGGCCCGGTACAGCAGGCCCGCGCCGGCCGCCATCACCCCCACGGCCAGCGGGTAGCCGAAGGACCAGCCGAGTTCCGGCATGTGGGCGAAGTTCATGCCGTACACCCCGGCCACCATCGTCGGTACGGCGAGGATCGCCGCCCATGCCGAGATCCGGCGCATGTCGTCGTTCTGCCAGGTGCCGACGCGCGCGAGATGCGCGTCGAGCACCGAGTTCATCAGCTCGTCCAGGGAGCGGATCTCGGTGTCGGTGCGGCGCAGATGATCATCGACGTCGCGGAAGTACGGCATCGCCTCCCGCGGCCACCGCGCGAGCGGCCCGGCGAACGACCGGACCACCGGGGCGAGCGGCTGCACCGCGTCGCGGAACTCCAGTACCTCCCGCTTGAGGGAGTAGATCTCCCCGGCGATGTCCTCCCGCGCGGCGGAGAAGACGCTGCGCTCCAGGGCGCCGAGCGTGTCGCGGACCTTCTCCGCGGCGTCGCCGTAGTCGTCGACCACGACGTCGAGCAGCGCGTGCAGCACCGCGGGCGGGCCGAAGCGCAGCGTCGTGGTGTCCTCCCGGAGCCGGCGGGCGGCCTCGGCCGCCGGGTCGGCCGAGCCGTGGCGGACCGTCAGGACGAAGCGCGGGCCCAGGAACAGCATCATCTCGCCGGTCTCGACCGCCGCGTCGTCCGGCAGGTACCACAGCGTCTTCAGCGCCACGGCGAGCACGTCGCCGTACCGCTCCTGCTTGGGACGCTGATGTGCCTGGACGGCGTCCTCGGCCGCCAGGGAGTGCAGCCCGAGGGGTCCGGCGAGCCGTGCCACCGAGTCCTCCGCGGGATCGACCAGGTGCACCCAGCCGAACTCCCCGTCGCCCAGACCGGCCAGGCGCTTCAGCGCCGCCTCGCACACCTCGCCCGGCGCGTCCGGCCCGCCGCAGTCCTCGCACTCCACCCGCTCGGCGCCGCCCGAGCGCTCCTGGTACACCACGCACTCCATCACCCACGCCTGCTTCGGTCCGGCTCCTTCATGCCCCCGGGCCGGGTCAAAAGAGCGTCAGGGACTGATGGCCAGCACGATGTAGGCCGCCAGCAGCGACAGGTGCAGCCCGCCCTGCAGGGGCGTGGCGCGGCCCGGGACCACCGTCAGCGTCCCCACGGCGACCGTGATCGCCAGCAGCACCATGTGCGTGGCACCGAGCCCCAGCACCAGGGGGCCGGGCATCCAGAACGAGGCCACCGCCACCGCCGGGATGGTCAGCCCGATGCTCGCCATGGCGGAGCCGAGCGCGAGGTTGAGGCTGGTCTGCACCCGGTCCCGGGCGGCGGCCCGCACCGCGGCGATCGTCTCCGGCAGCAGCACCAGCAGCGCGATGACCACGCCGACGAAGGAGGAGGGCAGCCCGGCGACCGCCACCCCGTGCTCGATCGTCGGGGCCTCCACCTTGGCCAGGCCCACCACCGCGATCAGGGCGACGCCCAGCAGCGCCAGGCTGAACAGCGCGGCCCGGGTGGTCGGCGGCTCGGAGTGCTCGTCGTCCGTGATGACCCGGCCGGTCGAGGTCACCGGCAGGAAGTAGTCGCGGTGGCGCACCGTCTGGGTGGCCACGAACAGCCCGTACAGCACCAGCGAGGCCAGCGCGGCGAAGGCGAGCTGGGTCGTGGAGAACCGCTGCCCCGGCGCGCTGGTGGTGAAGGTCGGCAGGACGAGGCTGAGCGTCGCCAGGGTCGCCACGGACCCCAGCGCGGCCCCGGTCCCCTCGGGGTGGAAGACCGCCACCCGGCGGCGCAGCGCCCCCACCAGCAGGCACAGCCCGAGGATGCCGTTGCAGGTGATCATCACCGCCGCGAAGACGGTGTCCCGGGCGAGCCCCGCGCTCTTCGGGCCGCCGTCCGCCGTCAGCGTGAGGATCAGCGCCACCTCGATGACCGTCACCGACACCGCCAGCACCAGCGAGCCGAACGGCTCGCCCACCCGGTGCGCCACCACCTCCGCGTGGTGCACCGCCGCGAGCACCGCCGCCGCCAGGAACAGGGCCACCACGACGACCACCGGCACCGGGAGCGACCGGCCCCAGGTGAGAGCGAGCATCACGACCGAGAGCACCGGCACGACGACCGTCCAGCGCAGGGCGGCCGGGCGGAAACGGGCGATCATGGGCCGAGTCTGACACCTCGTCATACCGGGCGCGACGCGGACGCGGCCGGAAGCCCCGGAAGGCGCCGCGCCGGGCCTAGAGCGCCTGCTCCGCCCAGATCGTCTTTCCGGTCGCGGCCTGCCGGGTCCCCCACGCCTGCGTCAGCTGCGCGACCAGCAGCAGACCGCGGCCGCCCTCGTCGTCCGAGCGCGCACGGCGCAGGTGCGGGGCGGTGTTGCTGCCGTCGGAGACCTCGCAGATGAGGGAGCGGTCGCGGATGACCCGCAGCTGCACCGGCGGCGACCCGTGCCGGATGGCGTTGGTGACCAGCTCGCTCACCACCAGCTCGGTGACGGGCACCGCCTCCTCCATGCCCCAGCAGCGCAGCAGTTCCGCCGTGGCCTGCCGGGTCTCGGCCACCTTCGCCGGGTCGGAGGGCACGTCCCAGACGGCGACCTGGGCGGTGTTCAGCGCACGGGTACGGGCCAGCAGCAGCGCCACGTCGTCGACCGGCCGGTCCGGCGGGAGCGACTTGAGGATCGTGTCGCAGGCCGACTCGATGGTGGGGGCGGGAGCCGCGAGCGCGCCGCGCAGCCGCTCCAGGCCCGCGTCCAGGTCGAAGTCCCTGCTGCCGATCAGCCCGTCGGTGTAGAGGGCCAGCACGCTGCCCTCGGGCAGCTCCCGTTCCGTCGCCTCGAAGGGCAGACCGCCGATGCCCAGCGGAGGGCCCGCGGACACCGGGACGACCTCCACCGTCCCGTCGGGCAGTCGCAGTACAGGCGACGGGTGACCGGCGCTGGCCATCGAGCACCGCCGGGAGATGGGGTCGTACACCGCGTACAGGCAGGTCGCGCCCACCTCGGTGCTGGTCCCCGGTCCGCGTTCCCCGCGGGCGTCGTCCTCCGAGTTGAGATGGGCGACGAGGTCGTCGAGGTGCGTGAGCAGTTCGTCGGGCGGCAGGTCCACGTCGGCCAGGGTCCGCACCGCCGTGCGGAGCCGGCCCATGGTGGCCGAGGCGTGGATGCCGTGGCCGACCACGTCGCCGACGACCAGCGCGACCCGGGTGCCGGACAGCGGGACGACGTCGAACCAGTCGCCTCCCACCCCCGCCTGGGAGCCGGCCGGCAGATAGCGGGACGCCACCTCCACCGCGGGCTGGTCGCCGAGCCGCCCTGGCAGCAGGCTGCGCTGCAGCGCCAGGGCCGTGCCGTGCTCGCGGGTGAAGCGGCGCGCGTTGTCGACGCAGACCGCGGCCCGCCCGGCCAGTTCCTCGGCGAGCGTCATGTCGTCGTCGATGAAGCCCTCCGGCCGGGTGCCCCGGGCGAAGAGTGCCACGCCCAGGGTGACCCCGCGGGCCATCAGGGGCACCGCCATCACCGTGTGGAGGCCGTGCCGGCGCACCTTGGCGTCGCGCAGCGCGTTGTGCGCCACCCACAGGGAGAAGTCGACGTTCCCCGCCTGGCTGAGCACCGCGCGGCCTTCGGCCAGGCAGCGTGCGGGCGGCGAGAACTCGGGATAGGTGTCCACCTCGCCCAGTTCCACGGCGGCGACCGGCGCGTCCGACCGCGAGCGGTGCGCCACCCGGCGCAGCACCACCGCCGTGTCGACGGGGCCCGGCGGCGGCTCCTCGCCGTGCAGCACGGAGTCCAGCAGGTCCACGCTCACGAAATCGGCCAGCCGCGGCACGGCCAGCTCCGCCAGTTCGTCGGCGGTGCGCACCACGTCCAAGGTGGTGCCGATGGCGGCGCCCGCCTCGTTGAGCAGCGCGAGCCGCTGCCGCGCCCAGAACTGGGCGGTGCTGTCGAACGCCGCGACCGCCACCCCCCGGACCCGCCCCCGCGGGTCCCGGACCGGCCACATGTCGGTGTTCCAGGCGAAGTCGCGCGACGAGACCGGGTCGCGCGTGTAGCACTCGTAGTGCATGGCCCGGCCCGTCTCGGCCACCTGGCGCAGGTGGTCGCCGTAGCCGCGCCGGCCGGCCTCCTCCGGGACGATCTCCTGGTACGGGGTGCCGCGCAGCGATTCCTCGGGAACGTCCCCCATGGCCCCCAGGGCGAGCCGGTTGAGCCGCCGGTGCCGCAGGCCGTCGTCGTACAGGGACATCGACACCGAGGACTGCTCGAACGCCCACCGCACCATGGCGTCGTCGGCCGCCTCCGGGGCGGCGGTGATCACGCAGCCGCACGCTGCCGCGTCACCGTCGAGTGCGGGGCTGACCTGGATATCCAGCTCCAGCAGGTGACCGTCCCGGTGGCGCGCGGCGCTCTGGCCGTGCCACGCCCGGTCGAGCACCAGGGGCCCCGGGGAGAAGATCTCCGCCGCGGGCCGGCCGACGGCCTGCGCGGACGTGTGGCCGAGGAGCAGGCGGGCCCCCTCGCTCCAAGCGGTGACCGTCCCCCGCGCACCCACCACCACCACGGCCGCGCCGGCCGGGTCCCCGGGGCCGCCACTCGCGTTCATCGTCGCCGATCACACACCCGTCGAAGTCTCCTAACCCAAGAGTGCGCGCTCCGCCGGGGGCCATCAAATCGGTCGGCGCCGGGGGAACCGGGACCGGTCCGGTGTCGGTGGCGGCACCGATACTGCTGCCATGCGTGCCAGCCGGCTGGTCTCCTTGCTCCTGCTCCTCCAGGCACGCGGCCGGCTCACCGCCCAGCAGCTGGCCGACGAGCTGGAGGTGTCCGTCCGCACGATCTACCGCGACGTGCAGTCGCTGCACGAGGCCGGCATACCCCTGTACGGCGACGCCGGGCCCGAGGGCGGCTACCGGCTGGTCGACGGCTACCGCACCCGGCTGACCGGGCTGACCGCCGAGGAGACGCAGGCGTGGTTCCTCGCCGCGCTGCCCGACCCCGCCGCGCAGCTCGGACTGGGCGAGGCCGCGGCGGCGGCCCGGCTGAAGTTCAGCGCCGCCCTGCCGCCGGAGCTGCGGGAGCCGGCGGAGCGGATACGCGAGCGCTTCCACCTGGACGCGCCCGGCTGGTACGGCCCCGGGGAGGAGACCCCGCATCTGCCCGCCGTCGCGGACGCGGTCTGGAACCGGCGGGCGGTGCGGGTGCGCTACCGCCGCTGGCGCGAGCCCGCGGAGAGCGAGCGCCGCCTGGAGCCGTACGGCCTGGTCCTCAAGGCCGGCCGCTGGTACGTCGTCGCGCGCGGGGACGGCGGCCTGCGCACGTACCGCGTCGACCAGATCCTCGCGGTCGCCGTGCTCGGCGAGACCTTCGAGGCCGAGGCCGGGTTCGACCTGGCGGCGTACTGGCGTGCCCACCTCGCCGACTTCCATGCCCGGCTCCACCAGGGCGAGGCCCTGATCCGGCTCTCCCCGCGCGGCGCGGAGCGCCTGCCCTCGCTGCTCTCGCACGCCGTCGCGCGGGCGGTCGCGGAACGGGCCGAGCCCGACGGCGACGGCTGGCTCCGCGCCCTCGTCCCGATCGAGTCCGTGGCCCACGCCCACGGCGAATTCCTCCGGCTCGGCCCCGACCTCGAAGTCCTCGAACCGCTCCCGCTGCGCGAGCTGCTCATCGGTTCAGCACGCGGCCTGGCCGCGCTGTACGGGACCGGCTGAGCCGGCCGTGACCGGCCGCCCAGACCGGGCGCCGGTGCGCGGGGGCGAGTAGGGCGAGTCCCCGCTGCTGGTGACGGCGAGGGCGCGGCCTACGCGGTGCTGCCCGACCGTGGTCGGCCGGGGCGTTTGCCGCGCCTGGCCCTTCAGGCCGGGTGCCCGTCCGCGGGGGCGGTCGGGGAGGCCTTGGGGTGCCGAGATCGGCGGGCTGCGCGGCGCCGGTCGGCGGGGGGCGGAGGTTGCGTGGGTCGGCGGGCTGCGCGGTGCCGGGCCGCGGAGGCGAGTCCCGCTGTTGGTGAGGGTGAAGGTGCGGCTCGTGCGGTGTTCCTCGACTGTGGTCGGCCGGGGCGGGCGCCGCTCCTGGCCCTTCAGGCCGGGTACCGGTCCGCGGGGGCGGTTGCGGGGGTGGTCGGGAGGGGTTCGGGGGTGCGCGCGGACCGGAGGGCCGCGCGGTGCCAGGCCGCGGAGGCGAGTGCGGCGAGGGCGCTGACGAGGGCGACGGCAGCGAAGCCCGCGGCGGTTCCGGCGCGGGCGGTGACCGCGGCGGTGGCCAGCATGACGGCGACGGTCGCGGCGAGTCCCCAGCCGTTGGCGACGCCGAAGGCGCGGCCCACCCGGTGCTCCCCGACCGAGGCCATGAGCAGGGTGCGGGAGGCGATGCGGGCCTGCCCGAAGAGCAACGCGCCGAGCGGCACGAGCAGGAGGAGCCCCGGCACGCCGAAGCGCGGCTGGAGGGCGAACAGCACATTGCAGAGCAGGAAGCCGGCCAGGGCGAGCCGCAGATCGCCGAGGCGCGCGCCGGTGATCCGGTAGGCGGCGGCCGCGACCAGGAAACCGGCGCCGCCGAGCGCGTCGACCACGCCCACGACGGCCGGGCCCCGGTGCAGATCGGCGATGACGAGGACCGGCATGAGCGCGTTGAACACGGTGACGACCACGCTGCCCTGCGCGTAGAGCATGATCACCGGACCCAGCGGCGACCGGGCGGGCGCCGCCGGGGCCGGGGTCCCGGCCGTGATCCGCGGGGCGGCGGGCCGCCGCCCGGCCCGCCCGGTCGCCAGCACGAGCACCGCGGAGACCGCGAAGGTGATCCCGTTGAACACGCACAGCGGGGTGGGCCCGAAGAACTGCAGGGCGATGCCGCCGACCGTCGCCGACAGCAGCATCCCGCTCTGCAGGGCCATCTCGTAGTGCGCGTTGAACCGGCGCAACTCCCCCGCGGGGACACGTTCCTTGACGAGTGCGGCGCTGACCGGCACGAACAGCGCGGCGATCACCGCGAGCACGAAGTTGCTGCCGTAGACGACCGCGTTGCGGGCACCGCCCATCGCCAGACCCAGCGGCATCGCGAGCGCGGCGAGCGCGCTGAGGGCGTCGCAGGCCACCCAGAGCGTCCGCCGGTCGAAGCGGTCGGCGAGCCGCCCGAACGGCGGGGAGAGCACCGCCTGCGGCACGGCGACGGCGATGAAGAGCCATCCCACGTCCAGCACCGACCCCTGGGCCCGCACGATGAGCAGTGCGGCGGCGATCAGCTGGATGTTGTTGCCGAGCGAGGTGATGAAGACGGCGGGCAGCAGCAGGGCGTGCGAGCGATCGGTGGTCACACCCACTGATGGTGCGGATGGTCACTGACATCTTCTGTCAGTGAGGGGCGGGGCGCGCCACGTATCCTCGGTGTGTGCCTCGCAGTTCGAAGAAGCCGCGCCGACTGGTCGCCGACGGGGGCGTGTTCCTGTGGACGACGAGCCACAGCCACCGAAGGGACGACGACGGCCGTGCCGTGGACTGCCGTCAGACCCTCTCGCTCGTCCCGCAGCCGGCCGGCTCCGGCGGCCCGCTGCGCATCGTCTTCGCCGGCGGCCCCGACCGGTACGTCCCGGGCGGGGCGCCCCTCGGCTCCGGGGACGTCGGCTTCATCCACGGTGCCGGCCTGAACCTGCACGAACCGGGCGCCGTCCGGGCCCTGCTCGACGTGGCACTGGCCCGCGGGTGGCAACCGGGCGAGCGGGGTGGGACGGAGGTCGACGGCTGGTCCCTGCTGGAGGCGGCCGCGGTCGCGCGAGCGGCGGCCGCGGGCCCCGACGGCCCGTTGGACCTGCCCTTCGCGCCTGACGTGCCCGGCTCGCGGGCCGGTTCGCCCTGACGGGGGAGGCTCAGGCCCCGTCGGGGCGGGGCACCCGGCTCCTTCGTGCCGCGACGAACTCCTCCACCCTCGCCTCGGCCGCGTCCCAGGCCGCCCGGTCGCCGTCCGGTTCGTGGCGGCGCAGCGGCTGGGTGCCGGCGACGAGGGCGCGCATGGCCGGGAGGCCGTCGCCGACGAGGCCGTGGGCGCGGGCCTGGACGAGGATGTTGCCCAGGGCCGTGGCCTCGGCGGGGCCCGCGACGACCGGCAGGCCCGTGGCGTCGGCGGTGAGCCGGCACAGCAGTTCGTTGCGGGAGCCGCCGCCGACGAGGTGGACGTGCGTGATCTCGCGGTCGGCGAGCACGGCCGCCTGGCGCAGCGTGCGGCGGTGGGCGAGGGCCAGGCTCTCCAGGATGCAGCGGACCACGGCGCCGGGGCTCTCGGGCGGCCGCTGGCCGGTACGGAGGCAGAAGTCCCGGATGCGGGCGGGCATGTCGCCCGGCGGCAGGAAGGCGGGGTCGTCGGGGTCGAGGAGGGCGGCGAACGGCCGTGCCGCGGCGGCCTGTTCGAGCAGGGCGTCCAGGGAAGGCGGGTCGGCCCGCTGCCGGGCCCAGGTGCGCCGGCACTCCTCCAGCAGCCACATGCCCATGATGTTGCGCAGGTAGCGGATCGTGCCGTCGACCCCGCGCTCATTGGTGAAGTTGGCGCCGCGGGAGGCCTCGGAGAGCACGGGCGCGTCCAGTTCCAGCCCGGCCAGCGACCAGGTGCCGCACGAGATGTAGGCGAAGCCGGGTTCCGTGGCCGGGACGGCGGCCACCGCCGACGCGGTGTCGTGCGAGGCGACGGTGACCACCGCGGTCGCTTCCGGCAGTCCGGTGGCAGCGGCGATGTGGGGGAGCAGTGTGCCCGCGAGGTCGCCCGGCGCGCGCAGCGGCGGCAGCAACCCGGGCGCGAGGCCGATCCGCCCGGCGAGCTCCGCCGACCAGCCCCCGGCGCGGGCGTCGAACAGGCCGGTGGTGGAGGCGTTGGTCTCCTCGGCGCCGATCGTGCCGGTCAGCCAGTGGGTCAGCAGGTCGGGGACGAGCAGCAGGGTGCGCGCGGCGGCCAGTTGCGCGGTGCCCGAGGCGGCGGCGAGCTGGTAGACGGTGTTGAAGGGCAGGTGCTGCAGCCCGGTCAGCCGGTACAGCCGCTCCGCGCCGATCTCCTCCCGGACGCGTTCGGCGACCGTGTCGGTGCGGGTGTCGCGGTAGTGGTACGGATTGCCCAGCAGGGCGCCGTCGGCGTCGAGGAGACCGTAGTCGACGGCCCAGGTGTCGATGCCGACCGAGGTGACGCCGTCCGACTGCGCGCCGGCCCGGCGCAGACCGTCCAGCGCGCCCTGGAAGAGGGCGAGCGCGTCCCAGTGCAGTCCGCCGGGCAGGCGCACCGGCGTGTTGGCGAACCGGTGCGCCTCGGTGAGGGAGAGGGCGTCCCGCGCGACCCGGCCGAGGATGACGCGGCCGCTGGTGGCACCGAGGTCGATGGCGGCGAAAGGCACGTGGAGGTCCTCGAATGATCGGTGGTGGCGGGGGGATCGGACGGGAGCAGGGCTCCGCGGGTGCGTCCGCGGAGCCCTGCTCCCCGCTGTGCGCGGGTCAGCGCAGGAAGGCCGCCGCCACTCCGGCGTCGACCGGGACGTGCAGACCCGTGGTGTGGGTGAGGTCGCCGCCGGTGAGGGCGAAGACCGCGCCCGCGACGTGCTCCGGGAGCACTTCCCGCTTCAGGATGGTGCGCTGGGCGTAGAACTCTCCGAGCTTCTCCTCCGGGACGCCGTACGTCGCCGCGCGCTGCGCGCCCCAGCCCGAGGAGAAGATGCCGGAGCCGCGGACCACGCCGTCGGGGTTGACGCCGTTGACGCGGATGCCGTGCTCGCCGAGCTCGGCCGCCAGCAGCCGGACCTGGTGGGCCTGGTCGGCCTTGGTCGCGGAGTAGGCGATGTTGTGGGGACCGGCGAACACCGCGTTCTTGGACGCGATGTAGACGATGTCGCCGCCGAGCTTCTGCTGCGCCATGACCCGGGCCGCCTCGCGGGAGACGAGGAAGGAGCCGCGGGCCATGATGTCGTGCTGGAGGTCCCAGTCCCGGGCGGTCGTCTCCAGCAGGGGCTTGGAGATGGAGATGCCCGCGTTGTTGACCACCAGGTCCACCCCGCCGAAGGCCAGCAGCGCCTCGTCGAAGGCCGCGGTGATCTGCTCCTCCTCCGTCACGTCCACGGTGACGGCCACCGCCTTGTCCGGGCCGCCCAGTTCCGCCGCGACGGCCGCCGCGCCCTGCTCGTTGAGGTCCGCGACGACGACGCACGCGCCCTCCGCGGCCAGCCGGTGCGCGATGGCCCTGCCGATGCCCGAACCGGCGCCGGTGACCAGCGCGATGCGGCCGGCCAGCGGCTTCGGCTCGGGCATGCGCCGGAGCTTGGCCTCCTCCAGCGCCCAGTACTCGATGCGGAACTTCTCCGACTCGGGGATCGGCGCGTACGTGGAGACCGCCTCGGCGCCGCGCATCACGTTGATCGCGTTGACGTAGAACTCGCCCGCGACGCGCGCGGTCTGCTTGTCCTTGCCGTAGCTGAACATGCCGACGCCGGGGACGAGCACGATCGCCGGGTCGGCGCCGCGGATCGCCGGGGAGTCGGGTGCGGCGTGCCGGTCGTAGTAGGCCTGGTACTCGGCCCGGTAGGCCGTGTGCAGTTCCTCCAGCCGGGCCACGGCCTCCTCCAACGGGGCCGTGGGCGGCAGGTCGAGGACCAGGGGGCGGACCTTGGTGCGCAGGAAGTGGTCGGGGCAGGAGGTGCCGAGCGCCGCGAGGCGGGGGTGCTCGGAGCGCGCGAGGAAGTCCAGCACCGGCTCGGAGTCGGTGAAGTGGCCGACCTGGGGCCGGTCCTGGGAGGCGACGGCGCGCAGCACCGGGGCGAGGGCGGCGGCGCGCGCGCGGCGCTCCGCCTCCGGCAGCGGCTCCCAGCCCGGCAGCGGCGCGCCGAAGGGCTCCTTCTTGCCGCGAGCGGCCAGGTACTCCTCCGCGGTACGGATGATCCACAGGGCGTTGGACTCGCACTCCTGCGAGGTGGCGCCCCAGGCGGTGATGCCGTGACCGCCGAGGACGACACCCACCGCCCCGGGGTGCGCCTCCTTGATCGCGGCGATGTCCAGGCCGAGTTGGAAGCCGGGCCGGCGCCATGGGACCCAGGCGACCTTCTCGCCGAAGCAGTCCTGGGTCAGCTTCTCGCCGTCCGCGGCGCAGGCGAGCGCGATGCCGGAGTCGGGGTGCAGGTGGTCCACGTGGGCGGCGTCGACGAGGCCGTGCATGGCCGTGTCGATGGACGGCGCTGTGCCTTCACCCCCTGGGAGCCATCCCTTGCCGTGCAGGCAGTAGTCGAACGCGGCGACCATCTCGTCCTCGCGCTCGGGCCCGGGGTACACGGCGGTCAGCGCGCGCAGCCGGTCCAGGCGCAGGACGGCGAGGCCGGCCTCGGTGAGCGTGCCCAGGTCGCCGCCGGAGCCCTTGACCCACATCAGCTCGACGGGGCCGCCGGTGACGGGGTCGGTCTCGGTGGCCTTGGCGGAGGCGTTGCCGCCCGCGTAGTTGGTGTTGCGGGGATCGGCGCCCAGGCGGTGGGCGCGCTCCAGGAGGGCGGCGACTTCCGGGTGGGTGGCGGGTGCCATGCGGGTGTCCTTCGGGGAGGTGAGGGTCGGGAACGTGCGGGTGCTACGCGCCCCATCCGGCCTGCGTGCCGCCGACGCGGTCGGCCACGATGTGCTTCTGCCATCCGGAGGCGTGGTACGCGGCGACCGGGTCGGGGGCCAGGCCCTGCTCCTCGCGCACCTCGCGCAGCAGCGGGCGCACGTCGGTGTTGTAGGCGTCCATGAGCACGGCGTTGGCGGCCAGGACGTCGCCGGACCGCTGGGCGGCGCGCAGCGCGTCGAGGTCGACCAGCAGCGCCTTGGCGGTGGCCTCCTGGACGTTCATCACCGAGCGGATGACCGCGGGGATCTTGGCCTCGATGTTGTGGCACTGGTCGAGCATGAAGGCGACGCCGGTCTCCGGCGCGAAGCCGCCGTTCTTGGCCACCTCGTGCAGGATCCGGAAGAGCTGGAAGGGGTCGGCGGCGCCCACCATGAGGTCGTCGTCGGCGTAGAAGCGGGAGTTGAAGTCGAAACCGCCGAGCTTCTTCTCGCGCAGCAGGAAGGCGACGATGAACTCGATGTTGGTGCCGGGCGCGTGGTGGCCGGTGTCGACGACGACCTGCGCCTTGGGACCCAGCGTGAGGCAGTGGGCGTACGCGGTGCCCCAGTCGGGGACGTCGGTGGTGTAGAAGGCGGGCTCGAAGAGCTTGTACTCCAGCAGCATCCGCTGGTCGTCCCCGAGCCGCGCGTACACCTCGGAGAGCGCCTCGGCCAGCCGGTCCTGACGGCCCACGATGTCGTCCTGGCCGGGGTAGTTGGTGCCGTCGGAGAACCACAGCTTGAGGTCGCGGGAGCCGGTGGCGTCCATGATGTCGACGCACTCCAGCAGGTGGCCGACGGCCTTGCGGCGGACCTTGGGGTCGGGGTGGCAGACGCTGCCGAGCTTGTAGTCGTCGTCCTGGAAGACGTTGGAGTTGATCGCGCCGAGCTCCAGTCCGCGGTCGGCGGCGTGCCGGCCGAGGGCGGCGTAGTCGTCGACCCTGTCCCACGGGATGTGCAGGGCGACGACGGGGGCGACGCCGGTGAACTCCTGGACCTTGGCGGCGTCGTCGAGCTTCTCGTACGGGTCGCGGGGGACGCCGGCCTGGGCGAAGACCTTGAACCGGGTGCCGGAATTGCCGTAGCCCCACGAGGGCGTCTCGATTCGCTGAGCAGCGAGTGCGGCCTTGACGGCAGCGAAGTCAGGCATGGTCACCTCTTGGGGTCCGGGGAATCGCTTCATCAGTGAATCGATTCATTCCGCTGCGAAGCTATCCATGCCCTCGGGTTGGCGTCAAGGGGTGCGCAGGACCGGCCGGCCCGTTATTGAATCGTGTCATCCATGAGGTTGTCGCTGATGGCGCGGCACGACTCTCGCCTTCACCGGGGGGTTAGGAGAGCACGCAGGTCAGCCGTGGGCGGCGGCGACTCTTGACGCACGCGACGGGCAGAGCTAGCTTCCCGGCAACTCCGTTGAAACATTTCATGTCTGGAGGGCGCAATGACGCACCCCGAACCGGAGACGACTCCGGTGCTCGCGCTGGAGGGGGTGAGCAAGTCCTTCGGTGCCGTCCGCGCTCTGCGCGGCGTCTCGCTCCGGCTCTACGCCGGCGAGGCCCACGCCCTCGCGGGTGAGAACGGCGCCGGAAAGTCGACACTGATCAAGGCACTCGCGGGAGTGCACCGGCCGGACGCGGGCACCGTGCTGCTCGACGGCGAGCCGGTCGAGTTCCACGGCCCGGGGGACGCCCGCGACGCCGGGGTCGCCGTCATCTACCAGGAACCGACGCTCTTCCCCGACCTTTCGGTGGCGGAGAACATCTTCGTCGGCCGCCAGCCGCGCCGCTCCTTCGGCCGCGTCGACCACCGGGCGGTGCGCCGCTCGGCGGCCGAGCTCTTCGAGCGCCTCGGCGTCGACCTCGACCCCGACCAGCCCGCGCGCGGACTGTCCATCGCCGACCAGCAGTTGGTGGAGATCGCCAAGGCGCTCTCCTTCGACGCCCGCGTCCTGATCATGGACGAGCCGACGGCCGCGCTCACCGGCAGCGAGGTCGCCCGGCTCTTCGGTGTCGTCAGGGCACTGCGCGAGCAGGGCGCCGCCGTGCTCTTCATCTCCCACCGCCTGGAGGAGATCTTCGCGCTGTGCCAGCGGGTCACGACCCTGCGGGACGGCGCCTGGATCGCCAGCGAGCCCGTCGACGGGCTGACCGAGGACGACCTCGTGCGCCGCATGGTCGGCCGCGACCTCGACGAGCTCTACCCCAAGCAGGCCACCGAGGTCGGCGAGGTCGCCCTGAGCGTACGGCGGTTGACCCGTGAGGGGGTCTTCACCGATGTCTCCTTCGAGGTCCGCCGCGGTGAGATCGTGGGCCTGGCCGGGCTGGTCGGCGCCGGCCGCAGCGAGGTCGCCCGCGCCGTCTTCGGAGTGGACCGCAGGGACGCGGGCGAGGTCGTCGTCAACGGCCGCGCGCTGCGCGCCGGGGCACCGAGCCTGGCCATGGCCGCCGGGCTCGCCCTGGTCCCCGAGGACCGCCGGGCCCAGGGCCTGGTGATGGACATGTCCATCGAGCGCAACATCGGCCTCACCGGCTTCGGCGCCACGTCGAGGGCCGGGCTGATGAGCCGCGGTGCCGAACGCAGCCGCGCGGTGGACTGGGCGGTGCGGCTCCAGGTGAAGTACGCGCGCCTGGCCGACGTCGTCGGCACCCTGTCCGGCGGCAACCAGCAGAAGGTCGTGCTGGCCAAGTGGCTCGCCACCGCGCCCCAGGTGCTCATCGTGGACGAGCCCACCCGCGGTATCGACGTCGGCACCAAGGCGGAGGTGCACCGACTGCTGTCCCGGCTCGCCGGCGAGGGCGTCGCCGTTCTGATGATCTCCTCCGACCTGCCGGAGATCCTCGGCATGGCCGACCGCGTCCTGGTGATGCACGAGGGCCGGCTGACGGCCGAGATCCCCCGGTCCGAGGCGACCGAGGAGACCGTGATGGCGGCGGCCACCGGCCGCGCGAGGAGGGCGGCGTGACCGTGACCGCAGACACCGTGCAGCCGGTGGCGGACGACGCGCCGGCCGCGCCCCGGCGCTTCCTGGACCGGGTGCTGAGGCTCCGCGCCCTCGCCGTGCTCGGCGTGCTCGCCGCGATGCTGGCGGCGACCCAGATCTACAACTCCCAGTTCCTGTCCCAGCAGGGCGTCAAGGACCTCCTGCTGAACGCCACGATCCTGGTGCTCGTCTCCATCGGCCAGGCCATGGTGGTGATCACCCGCAACGTCGACCTGTCGGTCGGCTCCGTCCTCGGCATCTCCGCCTTCGCCGCCGGAACCTACCTGCACGGCGGCGGCGATCCGCTGGTCGCCGTGCTCCTCGCGGTCGCGTCGGGCGTGCTCTTCGGAGCCCTGAACGGCCTGCTGGTGAGCCTCGGTCAGGTCCCGGCCCTGGTCGTCACCCTGGGCACGCTCTACATCATCCGCGGCATCGACTCCATCTGGGTCGGCCCCCGCCAGATCACCGCAGGGGACCTGCCCGGCAGCTTCACCGACTTCGGGCACGACGGCGTGTGGGTGGTCCCGTACCTGGCGCTGCTGACCGTGGCCGTCCTGGTCGCCGTCGGCTACTACCTGCGCGGCTACCGCGGCGGACGCGACATGTACGCGCTCGGCTCCAGCCCCGAGGCCGCCCGGCTCGCGGGTGTCCCGGTGCGCAAGCGCATCCTGATCGCGTACGTGGTCTGCGGGGCGCTCGCCGGGCTCGCCGGCGCGCTGTACCTCGCCCGCTTCGGCAATGTCGACTCCGGCACGGGCAGCGGCTACGAACTCACCGTCGTCAGCGCCGTCGTGGTCGGCGGCGTCGCCTTCACCGGCGGCTCCGGCACCGTCTACGGCGCCGCGCTCGGCGCCCTGCTGCTGACCTCGATCAACAGCGTCCTGCCGTCCATCGGCGTCAGCTCCGTGTGGGTGCTGGCCATCGACGGCGTCCTGCTGCTGCTCGCCATCGCCGTCGACCGGATCCTGGCGCTGCGGGTGGCCGGGGTCCTCCGCAAGCGGGCCGCACAGATGAGGAGTGCCCACCATGCCTGAGACCACCAAGGCCGCCGCCGAGGCCCCCGTCCCGGCCCCCGCGTCCGCCACGGCCCACGGCTCCCGCCTGGGCGGCGCGGTCCGCTGGGACACCGCGGTGGGCGTGCTGCTCGTCGTGCTGCTGGTCTGCTCCTTCTCCTTCGTCGGCAACTTCGGCAACGCGCTGAACGTGTCCTTCCTGATCGGCAACACACTGCCGATCGCGCTCATCGCGCTGCCGATGACCATGCTCGTGGTCTCCGGCGAGATCGACCTGTCCGTCGGCTCGACGGCGGGCCTGTCCGGCGCGGTCATGGGCGCGACGTGGAACGGCGGCATGGCGATCGAGACGATCATCCCGCTGTGCCTGCTGCTCGGCGCGGTGTGCGGCCTGGTCAACGGCCTGCTCGTGACCCGGCTCGGGCTGCCGTCGCTGGCCGTCACCATCGGCACCCTGGCCGCCTACCGCGGCATCGCACAGATCGTCCTCGGCGCCGACTCCGTGACGGACTTCCCGCAGCAGTACCTCGACTTCGGCTCCGGCCGGATCGACGGGACCTTCGTCCCGTACGCGGCGATCCCCTTCGCCGTCCTGCTGCTGATCGCCGTCGTCGTCCTGCACGCCACCCCCTTCGGCCGCTCACTGTTCGCGGTGGGCGCCTCGGAGGAGGCGGCCCGGTTCGCGGGTGTGCGGGTCAAGCGGGCCAAGCTCGCCATGTTCGTCACCACCGGTGTGGTCTCCTCGCTGACCGGCGTCTTCTGGGCCCTGCACTACGCCAGCGCCCGGTACGACAACGCCACCGGACTCGAACTGTCCGTCATCGCGGGCGTGCTGCTCGGCGGCATCGACTTCGACGGCGGCAAGGGCACCCTCGGCGGCGCGATCGCCGGCGTGTTCCTGCTCGGCGCGGGCCAGAACGTGATGAGCCTGCTGAACGTCTCCGCGCAGTCCCAGATCGTCGTCACCGGCGTGCTCCTGGTGATCTCCGTCCTCGCCCCGAGGATCGGCCGCCAGGTCGCGCAGTCCCGGGCCCGCAGGAGGGCCGCCGACCGGGCACCGGCCGTGCTCGCCTCGTCCTGACCTCACCTCACCCACCCCACGTCTGGGGCACCCCACCGCGCCGCCCCAGCGCTCCTCGGCACGTCCTCCCCCCGCACGTCATCGCACGCCCCGTGTTCCGGTACCCGCGTCCGGCAGCGAAAGGATCACCATGTCCAGCAGAACCCTCACCCGTCGTGCCACCGTCGTCCTGGCCCTCACCACGGCGGTCGCCCTCGGCGCGACCGCCTGCGGGGGGACCACCAAGAACTCCTCGAAGGACAGCGGCAGCAGCAGCGGCGCCGCAACGCAGGCCGCGAGCGCCGACCCCAACGCGGCCACCAAGAAGGGCCTGACGGTCGCCTTCCTGCCCAAGCAGGTCAACAACCCGTACTTCACCATCTCCGACAACGGCGGCAAGCAGGCCCTCGAGACGCTCGGCTCCTCGTACAAGGAGGTCGGCACCAGCAGCGGCACCGACACCGCCGGCCAGGTCTCCTACGTCAACACCCTGACCCAGCAGCAGGTCAACGCGATCGCCGTCTCCGCCCAGGACCCGGGCGCCCTGTGCACCGCGCTCAACCAGGCCCGCAAGAACGGCATCAAGGTCGTCACCTACGACTCGGACACCAAGCCCGAGTGCCGCGACCTGTTCGTCTCCCAGGCCAGCTCCGAGGACCTCGGCCGCACCGAGGTGCAACTGCTCGCCGAGCAGATCGGCTACAAGGGCCAGATCGCGATCCTGTCGGCGGCCCAGACCGCCACGAACCAGAACACCTGGATCGACTACATGAAGGACGAGCTGAAGGACCCCAAGTACAAGGACGTCAAGCTGGTCAAGGTCGCCTACGGCAACGACGACGCCCAGCAGTCCTTCCAGCAGACCCAGGGCCTGCTGCAGCAGTACCCGGACCTGAAGGGGATCATCTCCCCGACCACGGTCGGCATCAAGGCCGCCGCCCAGTACCTGTCCGGATCGAAGTACAAGGGCAAGGTCAAGCTGACCGGCCTCGGCACGCCCAACGACATGCGGGCGTACGTCAAGAACGGCACCGTCGAGGCCTTCGAGCTGTGGGACCCGGCCAAGCTCGGCTCCCTCGCCTCCTACGCCGCCGTGGCGCTGGCCTCCGGCCAGATCAGCGGCGCCGAGGGGCAGACCTTCAAGGCCGGGGACCTGGGCAGCTACACCATCGGCAAGGACGGCGTGGTGGTGCTCGGCAAGCCGACCGTGTTCACCAAGGACAACGTCGACCAGTTCAAGTTCTGAGAGCGCCGGCGTGACGGACAGGGCACGGGCCGTGGGGATCAAGGACGTCGCCCGGGAGGCGGGAGTCTCCGTGGGCACGGTCTCCAATGTGATCAACCGGCCGGACTCGGTTCCCGAGGGGACCCGTGCCCGGGTCCAGCGCGCGATCGCCCGGCTCGGGTACGTGCGCAGTGAATCGGCCCGTCAGCTGCGGGCGGGCCGCAGCCGCATCATGGCCCTGCTCGTCCTCGACATGGCGAACCCGTTCTTCGTCGACGTGGCGCGCGGGGCCGAACGGGCCGCACGGGCGGCGGGCTTCGGCGTGATGGTCTGCAACAGCGCCGAGAGCCCCCAGGAGGAGGCCGCGTACCTGTCGCTCTTCGCGGAGCAGCGGGTGCGCGGCGTCCTGGTGACGCCCGCCGACGCCGGGACCTCCGGGAACCTGGCCGCCTTCCGGCGCCACCGCATCCCCTTCGTGCTGGTGGACCGG
Source organism: Streptomyces sp. MI02-7b (assembly GCF_033793585.1). Lineage (NCBI taxonomy): Bacteria > Bacillati > Actinomycetota > Actinomycetes > Kitasatosporales > Streptomycetaceae > Streptomyces > Streptomyces sp. MI02-7b. The sequence continues at coordinate 90,464 of NZ_JARAWX010000031.1, forward strand.
GTCTCGGCGGGCGGCGCCGGGTGCTCGGTGTCGGTGGACGACGTGGCCGGCGGGCGGATGGCGCTCGCCCATCTGCTGGCGGCCGGACACCGCCGGATCGCGTACGTCAGCGGACCGGTCCACCTCCAGCAGGTCAGCGACCGCCGTACGGGCGCCCTGGCCGCGCTCGCGGAGGCGGGCCTGCCCGCGGAGGCACTGCGGGAACTGCCCACCGAGCGGCTCGACGTGGCCTCCGGCCGCGACGCGGGTCACCGGCTCCTGGGCCTTCCCGAGCGCCCCACCGCCGTCTTCTGCGCCAACGACCTGCTCGCCCTCGGCGTGCTGCAGGCGCTGTACGCGGCGGGGGTGAGCGTGCCCGGCGAGATCTCCATCGTCGGTTACGACGACATCGAGTTCGCGGCGGCGGCCGCCGTGCCGCTCACCTCGGTACGGCAGCCCGCGGCCACGATGGGCGCGATGGCCGCCGGCATGCTCCTGGAGGAGACCGACCCGGCCGGCCGCGAGCACCGGCACCGGCAGGTCGTGCTCCAGCCCGAACTGGTCGTGCGCGACTCCAGCCTCGTCCGACGCTGACGGGCGCGCGTCCCTTGCGGGTGCCGGTGCCGGGCCCCCGGAAGTCCGTGGGGGCCCGGTCGCCGTCGAGGGCGACGCCCCTGCCGCCGCGCGACGGGCCGCCGTGGCCGTGCCCAGGTCCACGGACGAGCCGATCGCCGCGGCGCCCGGCGCCCGGCGCCCGGTCGGCGGCGGCCGGGCCGTCACGTCGGGATACGCCCCGTCGTCAGCGCGAGCGTGCACAGGTGGGCCCAGTCCAGGCGCGCCCCGGTGACGGGGACGCCCGGCCGGTCGCGGGGGAGGCGGACGCGCAGCGCGCCCGGGCGGATCTCGCAGCGTACGGGCACGGGCAGGACCAGCGCCTCGCCGTCGACGCCGGCCTCGATCCGCGGAGTGTCCGCGGTGACGACGATATGACGCGTCGTCAGGACGGTGAGTCCCGGGGCCTGCGGACCCATCAGCAGGGCCGCTGCCTGCGCCGCGTTGTCGACCGTCACCCCGAGCACGCCGAGCATGCCGGTGTCGAGCCGGTCCCGGCGGCCCAGCCCCGCGGGGTCGCCGGTGCGATAGGGGTTGTTGCTCACCAGGACGGCCTGCGGCTCGTGCAGCACGGTCGCGCCCGCCCGCGCGGTGAGCCGGCTCCCGGACCGCCGGGTCAGCAGGTCCGGCAGCAATTCCAGGATCGTGCCGACCTTGTCGTCACGGTAGGCGGGGCTCTGCACGACGGCCGCGTAGGCGCCGAAGGACACGTTGTTGACGAACGGCCGGCCGTCCACGAAGCCCAGGTCGACGCGGAGTTCCACGCCGTCGGTGAGTGCGTCCAGGCAGGCGGCCGGATCCTCCCGGTCGAGTCCCAGATCCATGGCGAAGTGGTTGCGGGTGCCCGCGCTGATCACGAGGAAGGGCAGGCCGCGCTCCGCGGCGACCGCCGCGACCAGCGCCTGGGTGCCGTCGCCGCCCGCCACGCCGAGCAGGTCGGCGCCCTCGTCGGCGGCCGCTCGGGCGAGCGCCGCCACGTCCTGGGGAGCGTCCGGGTCGAGCAGGGCCACCCGGGCTCCCAGCGCCTCCGCCTTCTCCTTCAGGCCGAAGTGCCCGACCTTCCCGCCCCCGGAGCGCGGGTTCATGATCAGGAACGGACGCCGCGGCGGGGGCGCCGGCCGCTCCCGGACGCGCCGGTCCGCTTGTCCGGCGCCGCGCATCGCGGCGCGCCCGCAGGTCAGGGCGAGGACCCACAACGCGATCGAGGTGAGGGCGACCCAGAACAGGTTCGCGTGGGCGTAGTACAGGAGCACGGCCACCGGCGCCGCCACGGTCAGCGCCACCGCCAGCACCCTGACCGGTCCGCGCCGGGTCAGCACCCACCAGACTCCGGCCGCGGTGACCCCGGTGCCGCCCAGGCCCACGGCCACCAGCAGGAGGCTCTTCAGTCCGGCGAGGACGACCGGCAGCGCCAGCGCCGCGGCCCCGGTGGCCAGGGCGAGGCGGGCGAGTCCGCGGGGTGTGCCGCGGGCGGGGGAGGCGGGACGTTCCATGCCCCGACCCTGCCACCTCCGGGGCCCGGCGGGCCCTCGCCGCCACGCCCGACACGCGACCCGGCCGCGGTCCTCAGGCGGTGCAGGCCAGTACCCCCGCCGCCTCCTTGGCGGCGAGCACGCGCAGGACGCTGTCGTGCACCCGCGTGCGCACCGCCGGTTCGTGCCGCATGGCGTAGCGGATGCCCTCGGCCATGGCCGGGATGCCCGTCGGCTGCACCGTCAGTACGAGGTCCCCGCCGGCCCGCAGGAAGGCCAGTGCGCGCTTTCCGACGGCGAGGGACTGCGCGGAGGCCGCCTTGCCCAGGTCGTCGGAGATGACGACGCCCTTGAAGCCGAGGTCGTTGCGGAGCATCCCGGTGATGACCACGGAGGAGTACGCGGCCTGGTGGGCGGCGTCGATCCGCTTGTACGTCGCCGTGGAGACCATCACCAGCGCGGCGCCGGCCGCGATGCCGGCCTTGAACGGGGCGACGTTCGCCCCGGTGCGGGTCAGCGTGGTGTCGGTCACGCCGGCGGTGACGTCGGTGTTGCCGCGCACACTGCCCAGCCCCGGGAAGTGCTTGGGCGTCGTGAGCACCTTGGAGCGGGTGCCGCCCTGGACGTAGGCCGTGACGTGCGGGGAGACCACGGCGGAGGTCGAGCCGAACTGGCGGCCGTACTTGCCGATCGGGGCGTTGGCGGTGCCCAGTGAGGCGGGCACGATGTCGGCGACCGGTGCGAGGTTCACGTTCACCCCCGCGCTGCGCAGTTGGGCGGTCCAGGTCGCGACCTGCTGCCGCAGCCAGGTGACCGTGTACCTGCCCTGGGTGACCCCGTTCGGGATGGTGGAGAAGCCGGGGCCCTTGAGGACCTGCACCTGGCCGCCCTCCTGGTCGGTGGAGATCAGCAGCCCGACCCGCTGCCCCGCGACGGTCTGCCGCATGCCCTGCAACTGGTCGGCGAAGGCCCGGGTCTTCTGTACGCCGGCGGTGCTGCGTCCGGCGAGCATCACCGAACCGACGGCGTAGGTCCGCATCGCGTCCAGGTCCGCCTTCGGCGTCGTGGGCAGCACGGCCGCGCCCATGAAGAGCTGGCCCACCCGCTGGGTGTCGTTCATGGCCGCTTCCACGCGCTGGGCGCAGGTGGAGGTGCTCGCGGCGGTGGTGGTGGCCGACATCGCACGGGCGGTACCGGAGGCGTCGGGGGAGCGGTGGGCGTCGCAGCCGGCGACGGCCAGCGTGGTGGCGAGGAGTGCGAGACCGGCGCGGGAGGCGAAGTGGCGGGAAATCACATCTACAGCAGATATCCGTCCATAACCACCCTGTCAAACACTCCGAGGCGATCGAGGGACGGTATGACACGGGCTGTGCGGCCGAGGTGGGCCAGGCACCGCGGAGGACCGAGGGCGCGCGCACGCCGCAGGGTGGGCGAGCCGCCGGCGCTGCGGGGAGTGGTGGTCGTCCGCGGTGGTCTCGGCGGCGTGATGGGGGCGGTGTGCCAAGGCACCCGTGCGCGCGGCGGTGTCACGGTCGGCCTGCTGCCCGGGCGGGACCGCGCCGCGGGGAACCGGTTCCTGACGGTCTGCCCGCCGACGACGGGCTCGGCGTACCGCGCGACGGGCCCGTCGTCGGCGCCGCCGACGCGGTCATCCGCTGCGGGCGGGAGCCGGGGCACCCTCGGCGAGATGGCGCTCGCGATGCGCACCGGTAGGCCCATGGTGGTCCTCGCCGGCCGGGACGTCGCGGCGGACCCCGGGGACGGGACCTCCCTGCGGGCGTCGAGCCGAGGAGGCGGTCCTGGCGGTCGCCGGCTCGCTCGCTGACGGGCCGGGGGCCCGGACCCGGGGGGTGAACTGACGTGTCCGGGCACGGAATTGCCCCGGAGCGGACCCCTTTGGGGTGAGGCGTGCTCCGGATCAGTGACTGAGTGGCTGTACCACTGCTTGCGGTCGGCGGCCCCCGTGGGCCACCCTGGGCGAGCCCGGTCCGTGCCCCGTCTCCGCAGGCCCGTTCGTCCCACGGTTCGCCCCTCCCACCCCGTTCCGTGCCCCTCCGCGTGTCCGCGGGGCGGGACCCCCCCCACGAGGACCGGCGCCCCCCTCCCGTCCCCTCGCCATGCCGTGCTGCCCCGGCACGGTGGCCGACGACCGAACAGGATTCGGAATGTCCCTTTCTCGTCGAAGGATGCTGACGGTGACCGCCGCGAGCGTGGTGGCCGCAGCCGTCGATCTGCGTGCCCCGCTCGGTGTCGCCCTTGCCGCGACGGCGGCCGGCGACAGCGGTGCCGCGGGCCTCACCACCGTGGACCGGACGCTGCAGCGCGGCCCGGATCTCGGCCGCGGCTACCGGGGGATCGTCGCCGGGCCCGGCGAACCCCACCTGATCCGGCGGGACCTGACCGACGTCGCCGCGCCCGTGGTGACCCGGTCGCTGGCCGCCTTCGCCCAGATGTCGGACCTGCACATCGTCGACGACCAGTCACCGCTGCGCGTCGAGTGCCTGGACCGGCTCGCCGACTACGGGCCGCCGCACTACAACTCGTACCCCACCGAATCCGCCTACCGCGCCCACGAGTTCCTGTCGACGCAGACCACCGACGCGATGTGCCGGGCGATCAGGCGCACCGGCCGCGGCCCGAGAACCGGCGCCCCGCTGGCCTTCACCGTCGTCACCGGTGACGCCGTCGACAACTGCCAGTACAACGAGGCCCGCTGGTACATCGACCTGCTCGACGGCAACGGCGTGCGGCCGGACTCCGGCAACCTCACCAAGGACGAGAGCGTATCCGCCGGGGCCTTCGGCGCCGACGTCCACTACTGGCACCCCGAGGTGCGGCAGTCTCCCCCCGACAACAACGACCTGGCCGGCTTCCCCCTGGTCACCGGTCTCCTCACCGCCGCCCGCCGGCCCTTCACCGCCACCGGTCTCGGCATGCCGTGGTACGCCGCCTACGGCAACCACGACGGGCTCGTGCAGGGCAACGTCCCGCCCGACATCCTGCCGTTCGACCCGCTGAAGGCCATCGCGACCGGCTCCACCAAGCTGACCAAGGTCGAGGGCGTGCCCGACGTCCTGGACGACGGGCCCGGCTACTACGTCGAGCTGCTGACGGACATCCTCACCGGCGACTTCACCCTCGCCACGGCCAAGGTCACCGCCGACTCCTCCCGCCGGCTGCTGTCCCGGAGCGAGTTCGTCGCCGAGCACTTCCGCACCACCGGCACCCCGGCGGGCCACGGCTTCACCTCCGGCGCCGACCGCGCCTACTACGCCATCCCCTCGGCGCCGGACGACCTCTTCCAGTACCTCGTCCTGGACACCACCAATCCGGGCGGCGGCGCCGACGGCGCCGTCGACGAGGACCAGTGGGCCTGGCTGGAGGGGCGGCTCAAGGCCGTGTCCTCCCGCTACGAACTGGCCGACCCGGGCGGCACGGGCCCCGGGGCGGTCGTGCAGCAGCCGGGTGTCCGCGACAAGCTGGTCGTGGTGTTCTGCCACCACACGCTGGACTCCATGGACAACACCGACGACGACGCGCCCTACGGCGGCGACGACCTGCGCGCCCTGCTGCTGCGCTTCCCCAACGTGATCCTGATGGTGGACGGGCACACCCACACCAACACCGTCACCGCGCACCGCCCCGCCTGGCCGTCCTCCCTCAGCGGCGGCTTCTGGGAGGTCAACACCGCCTCGCACATCGACTGGCCGATCCAGAGCCGGATCGTGGAGGTGGCCGAGGGCAACGGCACGCTGTCGATCTTCACCACGATGATCGACGCCGACGCCCCGGTGTCCTACGGCGGCGACACCGGCTCCCCGGCCGCGCTCGCCTCCCTCGCCCGCGAACTGGCCGTCAACGACATCCAGGCGGTCGCCCGCGGCATCGACAAGCGGCGCGGCACGGTCGACGCCCGCAACACGCAACTCCTCGTCCCGCTGCCCTTCCCGCTCCCCGCCGGTCTCGGCACGCCCGCGGCCGACTGGCCGCGACTGGCACAGGGCCAGAGCGGCAGCCGGGTCAAGGCCGCGCAGTACCTGCTCACCGCGCGCGGCGCGGTGCTGGCGGTGGACGGGGTGTTCGGTACGGCGACGGCGGCCGCGGTGCGGTCCTTCCAGGGCGCGCAGGCGCTGCCGGTGGACGGTGCCGTCG